>JALWLR010000087.1 GCA_027084065.1 Helicobacteraceae bacterium
ACTATGTAAAAGTAGAAAACCTGTATGTAAACGGTACGGTACAAAACTATGCACTCGATGGAAAAATAGATGTTTCTTACACACAAAACAGTCGTTGGGCGACTAACGGATTTGAGAAAGAGTTTATTTACAGCGGTTTTGGAGCACAGCTTCAATGTGATGGAGACGTAACTAACAGTATCGATCCTACGGCAATTACTTTGAACTATGAGGGTAAAACCTATACAATTGGTGAGTGGGTAAACAGTGATGATGTTTACTACCGATCAGATTTGAACAAAACAATGGTATGGTTTGGCTTTAACGATATAACTGTAGAGTTGGGTGATGGCTCAAGCGTAGAAGACCCTACACTGTATAGCGGAATAGAATCATGTGTCAATCCTCAAATTTATATCCATAACACATGGACCGATCATGATAATGAAATGTACAACAGCGGCTACCTACCATCACAAATCAACTTCAGTGGAAAATTGAGCAATACGCAAACCGGTGCATATCTCTCAGCTGACATCAATGCAACATGGAGTGATGTCGCTACGGCAGACTTGGATAATGATAACTATGAACCAAGTATAGATGTAAGAGCTGTTGGAAAACTCTCAATGCCGGAATCGCCAGTGATGACGATAGACACTCATTACACTAACAGTGCAACAACAAGAAACATCGATTTGACCTATGTAAATGGAGATGTCTCCATTACGGCAACGACTTCTATGTCTGTAATGGATGAGAGTGCTATTGTCAATGTTGAGTCGACAACAGGGGTTAAAGCTGTTATCTTTGTTGATTCTGATGGGAATGTAGACTATAGTCGCAGTAAAGTGACAGATGCTGCAGGAAATCTCATAGGAAACATTGAAGATCGTTCCGGTGCACCTGTAGTTACTTATGCCGACGGTACATTTGAGTCGCTCTTTTAAAATCTTTGGTGCATTTTGCATCTTTGCAGAGCTTTTTGTAACACCGGCACAAGCCGGTGTTCTCCCTCTTTTTTCTCCCCTTTTTGCAGACAGTTCTTCACATAAGTGTTTTGTTCAAGGAGAGATTTTACTCGCAAACGATCCATACTCTTTAAAGAGCCTTTTTTTCGATGAGTTAAAAGAGGACTTTCATCCAAAAAATGGCAGGAATGTCGCTTACGGTGATACTCGTTTCGATGCCGGATGCCGCTATGAAAATTTCGGTTACATTGGTTATGGGTATCAAGAAGCCGTAGTCGCATTGACGGACAAAGAGAGTTTGGAGCTTTTAAACATGGTTCAAACAAAGCAGGAGTTGCCGCTTGACAAGCGTTATGACGTTACACTGGTACTTCAAGGCTATGAGACGCACAACCTTGTCTATGCAAAAAGTTTTCACTTTCAGCCCTTTTTTTCTTCGCATATTTGGTTTGGTTTTGCATTGGAAGGTTTGTATGCAAGAAAGATGCAAAACGGCAGTGTCTACGGTAATGCAAAGATAGTAGGAGAGAAGGATTACGATTTTACGGCATATGCCTTTTACAGATACACCCATAACTACCTTTATGACTTATCGGTTCAAAGCGAAGATGCACTTGGGTATGCCACTCATTTGGAGATGACCTATACCTATAATGAGAAGTTTCGTATGCAGTTTTTGGCAAATAACATTTTAAGCGGTATTTACTGGAAAAATCTTCCCCTGAGCGATGTAACACTTTCGTCAAAAAACAAATATTATGATGAGGATGGCTATGCTAGATACCATCCAACTCTGTATGGAACAGAACTAAAAAAAGATTATGTGCAGAAACTTTTTAGAAAATACCGTCTCCAAGGGGAGTATAAAAAAGATGCCGATACATTTGTATTTGGTACTGATATGGTAAAAAACATCTACCTTCCTTATGCCGAGATGCATCATCGCTTTCATAGTTTATGGAGAGTGAAAATCGGGTATGAAAGCAGGTTTTCAAGTCTGTTGCTTGGAGTAAATTATAAAAATCGCTACTTTTTACATATGCGCAGTGACAGTGTTAAAAAGCCCTCTACACTCTCTTTGAGTTTTGGAGCAGCGTTTTAAAGGAGTATTTCTTTAGGAGCGGTACTCCCTTTTTATCTCCTCCACAAAACGTTCTACCTCGTTTTGCAAATGTTTTAAATCTTTTGAGTTGTCTATGACCCATGTGGCTCGTTTGGCTTTTTCATCTATGGGAAGTTGGGATGCTATGCGTCGTTTGCTCTCCTCTTTGTCGAAGCCGTTGCGTTTCATAAAGCGTTCTAGCTGTAAATCGGGCGGTGTATAGACAACGACACTTTTTTCTATGGGGTAGTTGCCGTTTTCAAAAAAGAGAGGAATGTCTATGAGGTAAGGGAAGGCGAAGGCGTCTTGCTTCTTGCTTTGTCGCTCTATCTCCTCTTTTATTTTTGGATGCAAAAAGGCTTCGAGGATCTTTTTTTTCTCTGCATCGGAAAATATCAGCTTCCCAAGTTCGGCTCTTTTGACACCTTTTGCATCTACATACTCACTGCCGAAAGTATCGGCAACCCACTCTTTGGAGGCATCGAGAATTTCGTGTGAGATTTTGTCCGCGTCAATGACGCGCATACCGTTGAGTAGAAGAAGTGAGGCGACGGTGCTTTTCCCAGACGCTATTCCGCCTGTGAGGGCTATGGCATAGCGAAAGGCCATCAGTTCTTTATGCTACCGAGATATGCTTTTTTGATGTAGGTAGGCAGAGCAAAAATACCTACATGCAAATCAGAATTGTAAACGGTAAAGCCATCGGTAAGATCGGCGCGCTGGAGGTTGATGTCTGCTGTAGGATGGTACTCTTTTGAGGCAAGGAGTGCATGATTTGGGCCAAGAAGTGAGTAAGGCATAGCTATTTTGAAGTATTTGCCTACCTCTTTGAGTTGCGCTTTTGTCGCATCTTCTTGCTCCAAATCAATAGGGGCAAAAGCCGCCAGACCATCCTCTTTAAGAACACGGTTGATGTGAGCGGTTGTAACAGGGTCAATGGCCGCTTCGCTAATGACGACATCAAAAGTGGCATCTTGCATGTCACGAAGTGTGTCGATGTCGCCAGAACCAATCGCCGTAGCGTCCATAGAACCGTATTTCGCGACTTCATCGATCATGCCGACGGCATCGTCACTGATGAGGAGGATGTTTTTTGGCTCTTTGTGGGTACAGATAGGGATGTGTACCATAAGCTCTTTATAGATGTTTTCTTTCATGGAAAAGTCTCGCTTTTGTATTTGTTTTTTGCGATTTTATCGTAACTTTATTAAAAAGTTTTGATATATCTGACTTATATAAAAGATTAATCTAAGAAATCGCTATAATTTCAATTATAAAAATAATAAGGAGCTGTTATGGGTCTTAAAGATCTTTCCGTAGAGAAAATAGAAAAAATAAGAAAGTTTTGCAGAGTTTTTAGAATCATCCTCGGTATAGCGTTGATTATAGCGGGTGTAGTGACTGGAATCTACTGGTTGTATCTGGGTGTCATTCCGCTTGTAGCGGGTCTTTTGAACTTCTGCCCGCTTTGTAAAATCAGCGGAAAGTGTAACATTCTTTAAAAGAAGAAACCGACCCTTTATCTTTTTTGACTATAATACTTTTCAATAGTAAAAGATAAAGGTAGTGTTATGAGAAAAGGGTTTTCACTTATAGAGTTGATGATAGTCATCGTCATTCTTGGACTGCTAGCGGCGATGGTCGTTCCAAACCTCACAGGAAAAGGAGCGGAAGCAAAAAAGAAGCTTACATGCGTGCAGATGAAGTCCATCTACAACGGTCCGCTTGACATGTTTAAAGTAGATAACGGAATGTACCCCTCTACCGAAGAGGGACTTGCTGCTTTGGCACACAATCCCGATGCCGAAAAGTACCCCAACTACTCCCAAAGCGGTTACTTCAAAGACAACAAACTTCCTAAAGACAGCTGGGGGCATGATTTCATCTATATGAACGATGACGGAAACATTGAAATCGTATCACTGGGTGCAGACGGCAAAGAGGGCGGAAGCGGCGAAGCGGCGGACATCAAACTCAGCGATTGCAAGTAAGGAAATACAATCAAAAGGCGCGCTTTTACGCTGTTGGAGCTGATTTTGGTTGTAGCCCTGATGGGAGTGCTCTATACATTTGCCATAGGCGCGTTGGAGCGCGTACAAAAAAAAGAGGCGAACCTCCTGCCCACATTGGAACATCTTAAAAGTTACTTGGCGCATTTCGATTTTGAAAAAGAGGCGCGGCTTGTTTGTTATGATGAGTGCCGCTCATGTCTGGTTGTTCTTGATAGAAACAAAACATCCAGTGTCGAATCTTTTCTACATGCAAAACCAAAACTCTTTCGTTATGACCCGCTTCTTGGCATGAGTGGAGTAGAAAGTGAGCCCTACTTCGACGACTCTGGAATGGAGCATGCAACGTGCTTCTCTTATCGTCTTTATTCCAATGGAGTGGGGGAGCAGAGCATTTTTGAATATGAAAAAAAAGTTTACGATTTGAGTGACTATTTCGACGATGCCAAACGCTACGACACGCTTGAAGAGCTCAAAGAGGAAAAAGAGCGTCTGCTGCAAAAGGTGCTTTCATGATTTACCGCTTCAAAGGTATCGATGCTGCAGGCAATAAGATAAAAGATACAATAGAAGCCGCCTCCATAGGCGATGCCAAAGCCAAAATCAAAGCAAAAGGCATTTTTCTAAGCGACATTAAAGAAGAAACCCCCTCCATTTTCGAACGTTTCTCTTTGAAAAAGAGCTACACGGTTTCTCCCAAAGAGCTTGCAAACCTCTCTCGGGAGCTGGCAATGTATATTCGCTCAGGCATCAGCATTGTTCAGGCTCTTAAAATTGCTCAGCACCACTACACCCAAAACAAAAAACTCTCTCTCTTTCTCAGTGAAGTAAATTCCTTGCTAGATGAGGGAGAGAATTTCTACACTGCACTAAACAAGCAGAAAGTTTTGCAGTTGCCCGAGTTTTATAAACAGTCCATAAAAGTTAGTGAAAACGGGGGCATTTTGGATGAGGTGCTTTTAGAGCTTGCCAACTTTTTAAAAGAGCAGGACAAACTGCACAAAGAGATAAAAAGCGCATTTGCCTACCCGTCGTTTATGATTGTCGTCTCGCTTGTTATGATAGCCTTTATGCTGACATTCGTCGTTCCGCAGATAACGGCAATATTTGTCAGTATGCACCAAGAACTGCCCACACCCACAAAAGTGGTCATCTCGATAGGCGATTTTTTCAAAAACAATTTCACACTCATTCTTGCATTTTTGACAGCCCTTGTTGTCGCTTTTGTCATTGCACGCAAAAAAAGTGCGCGATTTGCCTACGCGGTAGATGCTTTTTTGCTGCGTCTGCCATTTTTTGGAGATTTGATTCAAAAAAGCGAACTGGCACGTTTTGCCTACATGGCAAGCCTGCTTACGCGTAGCGGTGTGCCTTTTGTGCAAACCATCAACCTAAGTGCCAACATTCTCAACAATGCCGTTATCAAGCGTATCTTCGAAGAGGCTTCCAAAGAGGTTGTGGAGGGAAAACTGCTCTCTGTTTCACTGCAAAAGGCTCCTTACAAACTTGATTTCGCATTTATTCAAGCCGTAGCATTAGGCGAGGAGACCAGTGAAGTAGAATCAGTCCTTTCTAATATTTCGCAACTCTATTTTGAAGAGAACAGAGACAAAACGGCGATGCTTTTGACCCTGCTTGAGCCGGCACTTATGCTTTTTGTCGGTGGGAGTATAGGCTTTATCGTTGCAGCTATGCTCTTGCCTATTTTCTCTATGAGTATCCAATGAGACGTGCGGTCGCGTTGCTTATAACGCTTTTTTTGGTTTTGCTTATGAGCATTGCCGTAGGTGTAGGGCTGAAGTCGGCTGTAAAAGCGAAAGAGAGTGTGCAAAAAGAGGCGTTCATGATTCAAAGTGCCATGTTGGTCGAAGATGTTTTAGCGATGCTCAAAGGCTCTCCCGAGCTACGCCAAATTACCGATAGCAACACAAGTTCGGCTTTGTTCGCTTTTTTGTCCTCCGCTTCGGTCATTCCGTTTCAAAGCGGCGATGTCAGAGTGCTTGTCAGCCTGCAAAGTGCGCGCGGTCACTTTAACATCAACGCTCTGAAAGATGCCAACCAAACCAAAGCCAACGAGAAAGCCGCGCGCCTAGAGGAGCTCTTTTTGCGTCATGAACTGACTTCGCAACTGGTTGCTTACATCCAAGACGCTATGGGTGGCATCAAAGCCGATGGCAGTTACAAGAGTGATCTCTTTTTAGAGCGACCGGAACTTTTTCGCGACTACATCGCTTCGCCGCACCATTTAGAAAAAATTTTGTTGGTTTATGGGCAAAAATATCATATAAATCCTTATTCTAAGCTCAATTTCGATACACTATTTTCTTTTGAAAAAGAGCCTAAAACGAAAGTGGATCTCAACTACGCCACTCCGGAAGTGTGGGAGCTTCTAATCGGTGCATCAAGAGAGCGTGCGCGTGCGCTTTATGAAAAAGAGGGCAGCTTCGAGACGCTGGAGGATGTCGGTTTGGACGCAAAGGAGAAGGAGATGTTGGCTCTGTTTGATTACAGCTTTTTCGAACCCGTTATTCGGGTGCACATCGATATAGTAGAGGGTAATATAAAGGGCATGATAGAGTTCGAATATGACCTAAGAACGCAAAAGGCAGGTAATTTTGTTTACGAAATTTAAGTCGCATACATGCAAAATTTTTCTTGATCCTGATGTCGAAGCGGAGCTGGAAGAGGGCTTGAAAGCGGATGTCATCCTTTCGCCTGCTCTTTACTGGGTTCGCCGCTTCTCATTGCCTGTACGTTCGCTCAAAGAGGCAAAAAAGCTGCTTCCCTCTTTGTTTGAAGAGTTTTTGCCTGAGGGCGATTTCGACTACTACGGCTACTTTGATGGGGATGATTTTATCGCTTTTGCGTTTGAGCAGCGTGCTATCAAAAAGGTTCTGGCAGAGAAAAAAATTCCGCTTTCGCGTGTAGAGGGTTTTTATTTTGCGCAAAATGAAATAGACAAAAACCTTCTGCCGCTTCGCATAAGTGAAAGGTTCATCCTCAGTGAAGCAGATGGCATTGTCGTACGTTTGCCAGCCTCGTTCGCTCCAACTGCCAAGAAGCTGGATCTAAAAAGCATAGAGAGACTCTCCTCTCATCAGGTGCATCTAGAACACTTCTCGACCTCCATAGACAAAAAGAGTCTTATGGCACTCTCTTTTGTACTGCTTGGCTTTTTGCTGCTTTATGGCGCGGAGTGGTTTCGTCTGCATCAAGCAAGAGTGGAGGCGGAGCAGAAAAAGAGTGAGATTTTTACACAGTATGGTTTGCTACCGACTATGATGCAAAACAGGGCACTGATGAAAAAGTATGAAAAGATCGATAGGACTCAAAAGAGGTTTCGTACTTTTTTCGCTTCCGTTTTGCATGTACCGCTAAAAAAAGAGGAGCGGCTACATTTGCTATCGTGGAAAAAGGGAGTAGCGACTCTCGTGTTTGAAAACATCAAAGATGCAAAAAGGGTAACGGAGTACTTCAAACGCGACTTTACGCTTCGAAAAAGCAGTTTTAAAGAGCACAGACTCGTTATGGAGTTGCAAATATGAAACGTATTCATCCGCTTTATCTTCTTCTTTTGCTTGTCGTTGCCCTTTTGTATAGCATCTATGCGCTTTCTAAAGAAAAAGAGGCTCTGCTTGAGACGCAGCAGGAGGTAGAAAAGAGCATGGAGTTGGCAAAAAAGCTTGCCGCACTCAAAAAAGCTTACGACCCAAAACAGAAAAAGCGTCTGCTTCGTATGATCAAAACAAAGCGCTCCCTTGCAAAAGCACTTACGATAGAGGAGAAATCAAAACGCCTTGTCATACATGCAAAAGCTCTGCCGATTGCAGATGCCAACTATCTGCTCTCAAAAGTGCTCAACGGCACATATAACATAACGAAGCTGCAGCTAAGCAGAGAAAAAGAGAATCAGGTCAAGCTGGAATTGGAGATACGATGGTAAAGAAGATCGCTTTTATTTTTGCATGGCTTGTTTTCTTTGTGGCGGCACTTCTTTTTTTCGCTCCTAAAGTGAATCTCTACTACCTGCTTGAGAAGGAGTTGCAAAAGCTGCATGTAGTCATCGACAACGAAACGATAGTAGAACACCCTTTTGGTCTTGAGCTGGAGCATGCCGATGTTTATGCAGAGGGCATACGCATTCTTAAAGTGATGGAGCTACATGCAAATGTTTGGCTTCTAAGCAACAGTATCGAAGCAGGGCAAATTCGACTTGATGGCGTTGCAAAGAGCTTTTTACCTACAAAAATAGAGCAGGCGGCCGTGCATTATGCACTTTGGAACCCTTTGTATGCTACGTTTGAGGCAAAAGGGGAGTTTGGGGTACTACAAGGGCGTGTGGCTCTTAAGGAGCGAAAAGTTTTTTTGCTTTTGCACCCCTCGGACTATATGAAGCGACACTATGCGCAGTTGCTTGGAGAGATGAAAAAAAACAAAGAGGGAGGATATACCTATGAGCAGAGTCTCTAAATTCTCCCTTGGGAAGCTTTTGCCTTTTGTCATAGCACTGCTGCTTGCCAAAGCGGTGGGCGTTGTTTTAGTATGGATGCTGCCGATGGAGGGAGTCTCTTTGCAAAAACACTACACTGTTACACCTCCTTACATCCGAGTTGATCTTGGAAAGCTTTTTGGAGTCTCACGAAGCTCCAAAAGCACTGTTTCGACACTGCAAAGCAGCACCCAAAATACCACGGTAACCTCCATAAGTGGATTGATACTAAAAGGTCTTTACGGAGGAGAGAAAAAGGGTTTTGCCATCATTGCAAAAAAGAGTAGCCCGAACAAAACCCGCATAATTGCACTTGGAGAGAGTATAGAGGGATACAGGCTCAAAGCCATCAGGCTGCACGAGGCAGTGTTTGAAAAAGGGGGCAAAGAGTATGTCTTAAAACTTCAAAAGAGTAAAAGTTCGCAAAATGTGAAGCTCTCTTATGCTCATTCGAATGAGTCGCAAGATGATGGAGGCATTTATGTTGTCTCCAAAAGCGACATCAATCATTTCGCTTCCAACCCGCGAGAGATCTGGAAGAACATCGCTATTCATGAAATTCGAAACGGAAGAGAGATTCGCGGATTTAAAGTTACTTGGGTCAAACCCGGAAGCAAGTTTGCACAAATCGGGATAAAAAAAGGAGATGTCATCATCAAAGCCAACAACAAAAGACTCAAATCCTACAAGGATGCTATAGACATCTATGCCAACATCAACAAACTCAAAGAGGTTTCCATCGTTGTTTTGAGAAATGGAGAGGAAAAGGAGCTGATATATGAGATTCATTAGTGTATTGCTTGCTGGAGCGCTACTGCTTGGAAGCGCGGAGGCAAGAGAGAAGGTCAATGTAAGTTTTTCCGATTTGGCCGTTGGAGATTTTGTCAAGCTTGTGAGTAAGATTACTAGAAAGAATATTTTGCTCAACTATACGATAAACGGAAAAATCAACCTTATAAGCAGTGCACCCATATATGACGATGAAGTTATGGACATTCTCATCAACGTGCTTGAATCAAAAGGCTATACGCTTGCCGATGAAGGTTCGTACTATACCGTTGTGCGAGCGAACGAGGCTGCAAAGCACTCTACAAAAGTGATCCCAGAGGGAAAAAATCCAAAGGGTAATCTGATGGTTACCTATACAATGCGCATCCAGCATGAAAACGTCGACATCATCGCAGCGAAAATCCGCTATCTCATCTCCAAAACGGCAAAGCTGATGACACTCAAAGAGAACAATACACTTGTCATTACCGATTATCCAAAAAATATAAAAACTATTCGGGAAGTCCTCAAACAGCTCGATAAAAGTAAGAACTTCGATGTAAAGGTTCTGCATGTAGAAAATACCGAAGCAAAAAAGATTCTTCCAAAACTAGAAACCATTGCAAAAAGCATCTTCAATCAAAAAGTGCACGGCGAGATGGTCAAGATCACGGTAGATGAGGATATAAACAGTCTGATTTTGGTAGGAAAGCCAAAAAACATCGCCAAACTTGAAGCTATTGTCAAAGAGCTTGACAAAGAGGCGAACGTCAGCAACTCGGTACGAATCTTTCCTTTGAAAAACTCCGATGCAAAAGCGGTTTTGAAAAGTTTGACCGACATCATCAACAACCAGAAGTTCAAAGATCCGACTTTAAAGCCAAATGTTAGCGAAAGTGACGAGATCAACGCCATCATTGCCGTTGGCGACCCTATCATACTCAACGGTATCAAAAAGATCATAGATGAGCTGGATAAAGAGAAGTATCAGGTCTATGTGCAGGCAAACATCATAGAGATCAACCGCTCCGATGTTGAAAATCTCGGTGTGAAGTATGGGTTTGATGGAGCGGTTATAGGCTCTAGCGGTGGGCTTTATGCGCTTTCTGCAAACTTTGGAGGCCCTAACATCGGTGTGGGGACTATTCTTTCAACAATGCAGACCAATAACGCAAAAGCGGGATTCGCACTCAACATGGCCATAGATTTTCTTCAGAGCAAAGGGGCGGCGAGATCGGTATCGAATCCTTCTATTTTGTGTATCAATAACAAAGAGTCCTCCATTTACGTAGGAAAGACCATCTCCGTTGTAAGCGGGAGTGTCGCAAGTGCGACAGGCGGTGTCGGAACGGGTATTACCAACAGTTACAAGCGAGAGGATGTCGGTTTGACACTCAAAATAAAGCCGCGTGTTTCCTCAAACGACAAAGTAACACTC
Organism: Helicobacteraceae bacterium; assembly: GCA_027084065.1. Classification (GTDB taxonomy): domain Bacteria; phylum Campylobacterota; class Campylobacteria; order Campylobacterales; family Sulfurimonadaceae; genus S012-15. The sequence goes on from JALWLR010000087.1 coordinate 10,757, forward strand.
GAAGTCGAAGCGATTTTGGAAAGTGTGCTCGATGATGGAAGCAAAAACGCGACGGGACAGCCGGTAACTTCAAAACAAACGGTCAATACACAGGCGATTTTGCGTCATGGCGAGAGTATCATCATAGGGGGACTTGTCAAAAACTACATACGACACAACAAAACGAAAATCCCGCTTCTTGGCGATATACCGTGGATAGGCGAATGGCTTTTTAGCTCCAAAGAGGATACGGTTGAGAATGACAATCTTGTTGTCATTCTTACACCCTACGTCATCGACAAAAGCTCTCAGCTTTCTAAACTGCAAGCAGAACTTGGCGAGTTGGCACGACTGCAAAAAGAGTATGAAAAAGAGGTGTTTGAGCGTATAGAGGCAAAAAAACGTATAGATGCGCTCAAAGAGAAGAACGAGACGATAAAAGTGGAGAAAAAAGGTGAGTAAGACGGAGGCTGTGCACAATCTGGATCTGGATCCTTTGCTTGTTGAGGAGGCTTCGCTTGATCTTTGTTTGAAAAACTACCTGCTTTTTACGAAAATCGATGAAGAGCCAACTGCTGTAAGTGCGAAGAAGTATCTTGCCGAGGCTGCGAACTACTATGCAAAAATAGGTGGGGAGTATCCGTTTATTTTGCTCGATGAAGAGAGCTTCGAAAGACTTTACAACAAGTATTTGGAGATGCGGACTGATCGTACCATAGAGTCTATGCAGGATGAGCAGGAGGAGGTCTCGCAAGAGGAGCTCTCTTTGACGGACTTCTTACGAACGAGTTCGGATATTTTGACATCCGAAGAGTCCGCTCCTATTATCAAGTTTGTCAATGCGCTTTTTTATCAGGCAATCAAGAAAAAGGCTTCGGATATTCACATTGAGGTGCATGAAAAGCGTGGAGAGGTACGTTTCCGTATAGATGGCATGCTTACGAAAAACGCGGAACTAGATAAAAGAGTCGTGAACTTGATTGTAAGCCGTATCAAAGTCATCTCCAATCTTGACATCAGTGAAAAGCGTATTCCTCAAGATGGACGAACACAGATAAAAATAGCGGGCGAGACGCTCGATGTACGGGTCTCCGTTTTGCCTACCTTTTATGGCGAGCGGGTGGTTATGAGGCTGCTTATGCAAAGCTCTCAAATTCCAAAGATAGAAGAGCTCGGTTTTAATGAAGAGATCATGGGCGATATTAAAAAACTGCTGCGCTCTTCACATGGCATTATTTTGGTAACCGGACCTACGGGTAGCGGTAAGACGACCTCCTTGCACTCCTTTTTGCGTGAAGTGGAGTCACCCGAAAAGAACATCATGACCGTCGAAGACCCCGTAGAGTACAAAAGCGACACGATTTCACAGATTCAGGTCAATGAAAAGGTGGGACTGACTTTTGCAAACGCTTTGCGCTCCATCTTGAGACAAGACCCCGATGTCGTCATGATAGGGGAAATACGAGACGAAGAGACCGCTTCTATAGCCGTGCGCGCCGCACTGACGGGACATCTTGTCTTTTCGACACTTCACACCAACTCAGCCGCAGCGACAATTTCCAGGCTTGTGGACATGGGGGTCGCTCCTTTTTTGATCTCCTCTTCACTTCTAGGTATTTTAGCACAACGCCTCGTTCGAAAGCTCTGTTGTGCATGTAAAGCAGAAGATACTCTTGCCGAGGAGTTCGCTAAAGATTACGACCTGTCGCGCGATGCGAAAATTTACAAAGCGGTCGGCTGTAAAGAGTGCAACTATAGCGGTTACAGCGGTAGACGCAGCATAGGGGAGTTGTTGGTAATGAATGACAATGTCAAAAATCTTTTAAAAACTACGACAGATGAGCACTCCATCAAGCAAGCACTGGAGCAAGAGGGGCTTAAAACCATTGCCGATCAGCTCAAAAAGATGCTTTTAGAGGGGGAGACATCTTTAGAAGAGGCGATTCGAGTCGGTTTGGGGCATGAGTAGACGAGCCGCTTTTACTCTCATTGAGATGATGATTGCCGTGATGATCATTTCCGTCGTCGTTGCGGCGCTTTTGGAACTGCAAACAAACAATACGAAGATTTTTGAGCGAATCGCCAAAAAAGAGCATCTGCAGCACTATACATCACTATTGCTTGGAAGCAAGTACGGGTTTGAAAAGGAGTCCCTTACTTTGGACAGGCTTATAGAGAGATTCGATGTAGATGACGATTTGAGACGTGAACTAAAAAAAATAAAACTCAAAATCGGTTACGATACGTTGGAGACCATAGACTTGAGTCAAATGGGTGATGAGGTTTTGGATGAACAGATGCAAGAGGGAGACTCAGCTTCGTCGATGAGTTTGGAAGTGGGTCGGAGTGTTTTGCGCTTTGAGGGCGAATCGGTTTCGATTATGCGGGTGCGATTGCCATGAGAAGAGCTTTCACTCTTATAGAGATGATGATCTCTGTCGTGATTTTTTCGATTGTCGTTGTTTTTCTTTATCGCGCGTATGGTTCATTGCAACACTCAAACCAAAAGTACGAGACACTGCAACAAAAACTGGATAAAGAGTTCAAGTTAAAAAAGCTGCTCTATCTCGACTTTTCACTTCTTGTAGACGGCAATGTGACGGTTTTGCATCAAGACACAAGTAGCGATGTCGTTTTTTTGCAGACATCTCACTCCATTCATGATCGAATCAACCCTTATGTCGCCTATATTTTCAAAGAGGGGACGCTGTATCGAATGGAATCATTGTACCCCTTTAGGGAGTATCCGTTAGGCGTGGACAGAGTAGGCGATGTCGATGCTTTGGTACATGCAAAACGTTTTCGCATCTATCCTGCTTTGAAAAAAGACGGCAACAATGTAAACAGGCTCTATCTGCTGGATTTGCTTCAGACAGACGGGGAGCATATAGTGTACAAGATTCGCGCACTCAACCAGTTCTAGGTATCTGTGCGATACTTGGAAATACCGCAGGGCTGATCGGGAGCGGGAGGGTTGGCTTTGAGGTACTCCAAATCTTCAAGTGTCTGTTTGAGCACCTTTTTTTCAAGCAGTATAGGCAGCATCAGGTTGTCCTTTTCTTTTAAAGAGAGCGTTAGATTCATAACGATGTTCTCCATCTCCTTATCCAGATCGGCAATAGCGTTTTTTATATGTCGGATAGAGTTGTCAATCATGCAAAAACCTTTTTCTCGCAATTATAGCGCAAATTTATAATCAAACTCTTTTTTCAATTTCATTGATAAAAACATAAAAGTGATGATAATTTGATACTGAAGGATTCTATGGATTACTTTTCGTAACACTATAGATCTATAAGTAAAACTTTTATAAAGATGTATCGATAAAATAAAAACAACTTATACTATAATCAAACTGTTGCTTCTCGTAAAAGAACAAAAAAAATCAAAAAAGAAGAGAAAGGAGGATGGTATGGCAGAATTGTTTTCAGATGCTTGGATAAATCAACTCAAAGATGCGTGGAACGAAGAGGAGGATGTTGCGAAAAAGTTGGCAGAGATCGACTTCTCATCGGTTATTGCATGTGGATACAAAGAGGAAGAGGAGCCGCGCTGTGTGTTCATCGTAGAAAACGGTAAAGCTGTCAAAGCGGGTTTGTATAACGGTGAGACACCCAACTGGGATATGAGAGCTTCAAAAAATGACTGGATGAAATGGGTAGAAAAACCTCTTGGCATGACAGGTATGGGTATGGCAGTCACTACCGGGAAGCTGAAGTTCAAAAAGGGTGATTTTTCCGCAATGATAAAAAATCCGGCAATGGCGGGACCGTTTATTAAAAGCTTCGCTCTTATGAATAAAATAGGTGCATCCGCCTAAAAGGCGGGTCGTTGACTAAAACTTCTCTACAACGCCAACTGCAACAAAGACAATTCCCAAAAACAAAACAGAAGAGAAAAATACCAGTGCCGTGACCTCTTTGGGACGGCAGTCGTACAACGAAGCGAGGTTGACATTCGCTACGGCAAGAGGCATGATAAGCTCCATAAAAAGAATGCCTTTGAGCATCGAATCCAGCGGTAAAAAAAGAAGGATGCCAAATGCCAGTGAAGGCAAAAACAGAAACTTAAACAGCATAACCCAAGAAAGAAGCTTCAGGTCGATTTTTTTGATGGATGTCCCGTAGAGGTAGATACCAAAGAGAAAAAGCTGCATCGTCATGGAGGCGTATGCACCCATCATAAGAGTATCGAGGATGACTTTATCTGGTTTGTAGTTGTAATAGCTCAGCCCCAGTGCCAAAAAAGCTGCCCAGAGTATGGGAAGTTTGAGAATGTTTTTCAAAGAGGTTTTCGTATCGAACGTTCCGCGTGAATAGTAAAAGACTCCGATCGTGTAGACGACAAAAACATTCATAAGATTTATAATGGTCGTATAGGGAATGGAGTCTTCACCGAAAATCGCGATATTAAGCGGAATGCCGAGGTTGCCGGTATTGCCTATGAGGGCTGCGACGGTGGCTATGGAGTATTTCTTTTTATCGCTGAAAAGATGGCGCGCTACCAAAGCGGTAACAAAAAGACTTACACCTACTATGCCGATGTAAACGGCAGGTGCTGCTAAAAGTGAAATGTCCACGGGTCGAATTAGGAGTCCCCAAAAGGTAAGAAAAACCTGCAAAAAATAGACATTCAGCAGAGTAATCGTTTTTTCGTCTATCTGCTCTTTGAAGAACATTTTGGAGAGATACCCCATAACGATAAAGATATAGATACTTAAAATAGAGTAGATTATATGGGTCATAAGTGAAATTGTAATATAATCGCACTTAAAAAAGGGACTTTATGAAACTGGATGAGATAAAGCAAACGCTATTGGAAAAACCGGCAGTGGCACTTTACTTTTCAGCTCCCTCGTGCAATGTCTGCCATGCTCTAAGACCAAAGCTGTTTACGGCTTTGGAAGAGAACTTCAAAGAGCTTGAGATCATAAGCGTAGATGTGAGTAAAGAGCAAGAAACGGCGGCACATTATGCTGTTTTTGCCATTCCGACACTGCTTGTATTTTTGGATGGAAAAGAGTTTTTAAGAAAAAGTCGGCATATGAGTGTCGATGAAGTCGTTGCCGAGATTGCGCGCCCTTATGAGATTATGTTTTCATAAAGGCTATGAGTGCCGCCGTAACGGCGACGTTGAGTGACTCTACACCGCGATTCATTGGGATGGCGACTGCTTTGTTACACTCTTTTGCAACCTCTTTGCTTACGCCTTCGCTTTCGTTACCAAGTACAAAAATGGTACGTGGACTCTCTTTGAGCTCATAAATGGACTCTTTTGCATGTGAGCTTAGCAGATATTTGTCAGCATCAATTTCTTTTAAAACGGGAGCGAGCGTTTCACAGAAGTAGATTGGAAGCTTAAAAAGCGTTCCAGCACTCGCTTTTGCTACCAAAGGAGAGATTTTTGCCGAGTTCTTTTTTGGTAATATTATTCCATCGACATTGCCGGCGGCACAGCTGCGAATGATCATTCCTAAGTTTTGCGGATTGTGGATGCCGTCAAGCGCTATAAGACGAAAATTCTTGAGTTTGTGGATCTCCTGCGCATTTTGATAGGTTGGAGAGAGGATGTCTACAGCAACTCCTTGATCTTGTTTGGCATTTTTGCTGATGCGGCTCAAAGCGGTTTTATCGTGGTAGAGCGTCTCTATGCCGCGCTCTTTGGCAAGCGTCATTATCTTTTTGATACTGCTTTCGGGTTTGTTGGAGCGTGCGAGATGCAGCCGCTCTATGGGAATGTTTGGGTCTTGGAGTACCTCTTTGACCGTCTGTCTGCCATAAAGCGTAATCGTACGCTCGAACTTCGCTTTTTTTTCTAAATACTCTTTACTATCTTTCATAAATGTATTATACTCTAAGAATGAAAAGAAAAACTGTTCTTATAACGGGATGCTCCAGCGGCATTGGATATGATTGCGCCAAAGCGCTTGCAAAAGAGTACAAAGTCATCGCCACCGCACGGAAGAAAGAGGATGTAGCGAGACTGAAAAAAGAGGGGTTTGAAGCTTACAGGCTTGATGTTACCAAAAGCGAAGAGATCGAGAAAGTTTTAAAGATTGTCTTAAAAAATCATAAAGAGCTCTATGCACTTTTTAACAATGCCGGATACGGTCAGCCTGGAGCCATAGAGGATATATCTAAAGAGGTGCTGCAAGCCCAGTTTGAGACCAACTTTTTTGGCATGTGGGATATGACACAAAAAACACTCAAAATTTTTAGAAAACAGGGGTATGGGCGTATCTTGAATCACTCTTCGGTACTTGGTCTGGTAAGTTTGAAGTTTCGCGGTGCCTACAACGCCAGCAAGTACGCCGTCGAAGCTTTGGATGATACCCTACGACTAGAACTAGCCGGCAGTGAAATATATGTAAGTACCATTAACACAGGTCCGGTTCGCAGTAGATTTCGTGAAAATGCTGTGGCGATGTTTTTTAAAAATATTGATTACAAAAACTCCTCTTATGCCAAGGAGTATGAAAAAGAGCTCATAGAGGCAAAAGAGTCCTCAACCGCTGCTTTTTCACGAGGAAGCGACGTTGTCATAGCCAATATTCGACACGCATTGAAAGCGAAAAACCCATCTCCCCGCTACTATAATACAGAAGCGACATGGCTGCTTGCTTTTTTAAAAAGGGCTCTTCCTACATCGTGGCTTGATGCGCTTTTGAAAAGAATTTAAATCCCTTTTTTACCAAAGAGGGGTAGTGCCCTTTTAAAAAACTCTCCAAATCCACCCAAACCACATTTTCAGGGATGTATTCGCTTTTATAAAGATTTACCGTTAGTCTGTATTTTGTATAGGCATGTTTGTAGCTGCCGAGAAAATTCTCCTCAATAGGGTCTATTTGCGGTAGTAGAAGCATCCCTTTGTACATGCTTCCTTGTGATGGTGTCATCGCTACTTTTTTGTTTTGAATATTTACACCAAAAAAGAGCTCCATAGAGATGTACTCTTTTTTTTTGGTTTGGGTAAAACTCTCAGGATCGTTTTTGCCTTGGCAGTGAGCATGCAGCGGGCAGAGGTCGCACTCGGGACTCTTTGGAGTGCACACCATAGAGCCCAGATCCATAAGGGCTAGATTGTGCTCTTTGGGACGGGAGCGGTTGAGAAACAGCTCTGCCTTTTCCCAGACGGTTTTATCATTAGTAGGTTGCAAAGCGAAAAACCTTCGAAGTACACGTTTGATGTTGGTATCGACAACCGGTACGCATTGGTTATAGCCGAAACTACAGATTGCAGAGGCGGTGTAGCGTCCAATTCCGGGGAGTTTTTGGAGCTCTTTGAAGTCATCGGGCAGAGTGGTTTTACAGATTTTTGCCGTTTCGTGCATATTTTTTGCGCGCGAGTAGTAGCCAAGCCCGCTCCACAAAGCCAAAATCTCTTCAAGAGGTGCTTCTCCAAGGGATGCGAGTGTCGGAAAATGCTTTAAAAATTTTGGGTAGTACTCCTCCATCACGCGATTTACCTGTGTTTGTTGCAGCATCGTTTCGCTGAGATAAATGCGGTAAATGTCCGTTGTCTTTCGCCATGGAAGATCATGTCTTCCATGTTGTGTGAACCAGTATAGTAGTTGTTCTTGTGCTTTTTGTAGATTCATTCTATGATTTTGTAGATGATTTCCGTTTTGTTTTTGGTCTGCTCTATTGCTTCACATGCCAAAGAGGGAAACTCCAGCTTTTGCAATTCTTCAAGCGTTTTTGTTTGCGCTTTTGCCATTTCACGTAGTACGATGCCTCTGTAGGCTTTTGCCCAGTGGCTTACCGTTTTGCCGTTTTTAAGAAACTTGAGTGTCGTAACGGGTCGGGAACTTTTGTAGAATTTTTCATAGTATCCTGCGCGCAGATCGAGAATTTCGTCCTCTCCTAGCAGCAGATCGAGTTGATAACTAAAACGTTTTTTATAGTAGAGTTCGGGTTTGATCGTGCCTATTGTGTTCCCTTGTTTTACTTTGTAAATTGGGATATGGTCATCGGCTTTGATTGGACCGAAGAGGTTGGAGAAGATGATCGTATGTTCATCGATATACTTTTGTGCTTTCGTGTCAAGCTCTGCATAGTTGAGATAGTCGTATGCCACACCGCTGTATCGCTCTATAGCTTTGAGTGTCGCAGAGGCAAAAACATCGGCTATATAGGGGATGCACTCTTCGAATTTTTTAAAACCGAAAAGCTTCTGTATCGCCTCTTTGTCTTTACCTAAAACTATGGCGTTGTAGGCTTGAAGAATCTCCTCTCTGGAGTCGTTTCCTCCAAGAAGTTCTAAAGGTGTATCGTTGCCACCGAAGTTTTTGCCTTCGCTTGGGGAGAAGAGTATACGAATCATAAATAATCCTTAACCTTTTTCGTGATATAATCGACAAAATCAAATTGTAAATAGTGCCCTTTGTAGGGCATTTTTTCATTACAAGGGAAAACAATGACTAAAACGGCATTTTTGTTTCTTTTTCTATCGTCTGCGCTCTTTGCAAATGCAATCGGTATTGTACACAAAGTAGACGGTATCGTCAAAGTAAAGCATGCATCTTCGATCAAAAAATCGAAACTCAAAAAGGGCGACTTGATTCAAGAAGGAGACATCGTTTCGACGTTTCGTAAATCACATGCGGTTTTGAAACTCCAAGACGGCTCCAATGTCGTCGTTGGACCAAAGTCGGTCATTTCATTTGAAAATGCCTTGGCGTTTGCGCAAAACGAGGGGAAAATCTACTACAAGATAACCTCTAAAGATCTGAAAAACAAGTTGAAAATCAAAACGAACTTCGCAATCATCGGAATCAAAGGAACGACATTCATCGTCGGAACCGACGACAACAGCTCTTTTGTCGCATTAAAAGAGGGGCTTATAGGCATTGCCAGTATAAAAGAGGAGTTTCGACTCTATAAACAAAAGGTTATGTCGGAGTATGAGGCATATGTGCGCAAGCAAAAGGAGGGGTTTGAAAAGTTCAAAAAAGCTCAAGAAGAGTATGTTGTTACGCAAACGAAAGAGTTTGACCTAGAAGCGGGGCATGTCGTCTCTTTCGAGCAGAACAAAGCGGTGGAAAAACCCCTCAAGACAAAAGAGGAGTTTGCCGCTTTTGAGAAGCTTTTGAAGTAAACGGAACTACATGCAAAAACTTCTCTATCTGGTCATAGCGTTTTTTATTGCCGCTACTGTTTCGCTTTTACACTACTATGAAGTAGATCCGTTTGAGAGCATTTCTCTTCGCTTTAATGATGTTGATTTTGCATTGCAAGATAAAAACGTTAGCGACAAAGTGGTGTTTGTCGCTGTCGATGAGCCGAGTGTGAATCGCTTTGGCAGATGGCCATGGGACAGACGCATTATCGCTACTGGTATAGAGAATATGGCAGAAGCAAAAGTTTTGCTGATGGATATGATTTTCTCTGAACCAACGGATGTCGATGCCGACGATGCGCTTGGAGAGGCTCTTGCGGCTGCCAATGCAAGTGTGTGCGGATTTTTTCTCAGGAAAAACGCTACGCAAAACATCAGTGATGAAGAGTTGGAACTTTTAGCCGACTCTTCACTTGATGCCCTTCAAAGCCAGATTGCCCAAAACAAAACGCCTCGCTTCATAGGTGCACCACATGCAGAAATGAATATTGCATCGATTATGCAAGGATGTACATTAAGCGGCAGTTTTACGACACTTCCCGCAAAAGATCATCTATTTCGCTCCTACCCCATTGCCGTATACTATGAGGGGGCACTCTTTCCTTCATTGGGAGTGCAGGGGCTTCGTCTTTACTATGACCAAGATATCAAGCGGCTTGATGCCAACCATGTGGAGCTAGCAGGTAAAGTCATAGAGGTGGATGACAAAGGTTTTTTCATGCTGAATTTTTACAATCCAAAGCGCTATAAAGTGATCTCTTTTTTAGATGTCTATAACAAAAAAATTCCCTCCTCCTTTTTTCAGGACAAAATAGTCATTTTCGGCATTACGGAAGTGGGTGCAGGCGATGTTGCACCGACACCGGTAGGAAATATTCCCGGACCGCTTTTGCACTACACCTTTTTGTCGAATTTTTTTCAAGACCATCTCATAACACATCCAAAAAAAATCGAATACTTTCTCATTGTCCTGATGGCATTCGTACCGCTGGTTATGCTACTGTTTGTGCGAAGTGTTCTTTATAGAACGGTTGTCGATATTGTTTTGTATCTTGTTGTGTATGCGGCTGTGCGATATTTGTTCGTCGCATACAACATATATATAGATCTTTTTTATCCGCTTCTTTCTTTTTTGCTTTCGATAACTCTTTTGGAGGTGGTCGCTTTTTACAAACAGCAAAAAAACGAAAAATTCCTCAAAGATGCCTTCTCCTCCTATCTTTCCGAAGATCTTATGCAGGAGTTGATTAAAAATCCAAACGCATTGCGTCTTGGAGGGGAGAAAAAAGAGCTTTCCATTCTCTTTAGCGATATTCGCGGTTTTACGACTATTTCGGAATCTATGTCGCCTGAAGAGCTTATCAAGTTGCTTAACCGTTACTTCACTCCAATGACCAATGCCGTACTGGAAAAAAAAGGAATGCTGGATAAATATATAGGCGATGCCGTCATGGCATTTTTCAATGCCCCCGTCGATGTCAAAGACCATGCAGACAAAGCGTGTGAAGCCGCACTGCTTATGATAGAGCGTCTCGATGCCCTCAATGAGGAGTTCGCCAAAGAGCAGCTTCCGCAGATTCGCATTGGTATTGGCATCAACACCGCTGAAGTCATTGTCGGCAATATGGGGAGCGATACACGCTTTAACTATACAGTTATCGGCGATGGCGTGAATCTGGCTTCAAGAGTGGAGGGGCTGACGAAAAACTACGGTGTCTCCATACTCATAACAGAGTTTACCGTCGCAAAGCTCTCCAAGGCATTTCTATATAGAAAGATCGAGCCGGTTCAGGTAAAAGGCAAAGAGGAGCCGGTTGTGCTTTACGAACTGATGTTTGATACCGTCGACAATCAAGCTTTGAAGGTACTGTATGATGAAGCGCTTGCTGTTTATATGGAAGGTGACTTGGAAAAGGCGCATTATCTTTTTGAGGCTATCATAAAAGAGTATAATGATCCCGTCTCGCACTACTTTTTAAGCCAAATCAAGCAGGGGCACGCATGGGGTGTGCATAAAATGACAACGAAATAGGGAGCGATTATGAGAATAGCCAGAGAGATGGATGCGGAAGAAACACTGGAGTTGATCTTCGTATATTTGACGGAGCTCTCTTCGTTGCGGGATTATGATGAAATTTTGGAGGTGCTTGCAAATCTCGGTCGTGCGCTTGCCGGAGCGGATCGGTGTACGGTTTGGGTGGTGGATGAAGAGAAAAAGAGTATTTGGACAAAAGTCGCCCACGGTGTCGAGCACATAGAGATACCGATGGACAGAGGACTTGTCGGACATGCAATTAAAACCGGCGAAAAAATTTTGATAGAAAATGCCTACGAAGATCCCCGCTTTTACGATGAGGTCGATAAACAGACGGGCTATACGACAAAATCGGTTATGGTTATCCCGATGTTCGATAACGATGACAACATCATTGGTGCATTTCAGGCTATCAATCATCTAGGAGAGCGTACAAGCTTTACCAAAGAGGATATGCGGCGTTTGATGCTGGCTTCTACCTTCGCGGCAGAGACGCTTATTTCGGCAAAATTGACACAAGAGATTCAAGATACCCAAAAAGAGGTCGTTTTTACAATGGGTGCCATTGGAGAAAGTCGCAGCAAAGAAACAGGTAACCATGTCAAGCGGGTGGCGGAGTATTCCAAAATTCTTGCTCTTGGTCTTGGAATGGACAAAGATGAAGCGGAACTGCTCAAACAGGCTAGTCCAATGCACGATATAGGAAAAGTGGCCATTCCCGATGAAATTTTGAAAAAACCGGGTATGTTTACAAAAAGTGAACGGCGCATTATGGAGAGACATGCAGAACTTGGGTATGAAATGATTCGCCACTCCGAACGCCCACTTTTGCAGGCTGCT
>JALWLR010000088.1 GCA_027084065.1 Helicobacteraceae bacterium
GATCGGCATTGAGTATGAAAACGATACTCACATACAGTAGCGCTCCCATCCATAAAGGAAAGGACTCTATAAATGCTCCAAATGAGTAAACGATAAGCATGACGACAAAAAGAAGAATGCTTCGTTTCTTTTCTTGAAGATTTTTATAATAAAGTAAAGCGTATAAAATCGTAAGTGAGCACATACCTGCTATAAAAGATAAAAGGGAGCTTTTAGAGAGTACAAAAAGTGTGTAACCCAAAATCGCGACAAAGCTAAAAGTCCGTACATCTCCAAAAAAATAGTTGGTATTTTTTGTTTTTGAATAGGTTTTGCGATAAGACTTTACCTCCAGTCCTACCAAAAAACCAAAAACAGTTACAAGAATGAAATCTACCAACTCTATAGGCATCTTTTTTCCTAATCAATACAGCGGTTTTTTACGCTTTTTGTGCCATGAAAGTATGTACTCCCATGCTTCTTTTGCGTTATCGGCATAGTGAAAGATTTCAAGATCTTCAGGTGCTATGACCCCTTCATCTTTTAAAAACTCAAAATCTATGGCTTTTCCCCAATAGCTTTTTCCTACTAGTACGACTGGAATATCGTCGGTTTTACCTGTTTGGATGAGTGTGAGTGTCTCAAAAAGCTCATCGAACGTTCCAAAACCGCCTGGATAGATGACAAGTGCTTTGGCACGCTGTAAGAAGTGCATTTTTCGAATGGCGAAGTAGTGAAATTGAAAGCAAAGCTCAGGCGTGATGTAGGGGTTTGGAAACTGTTCGTGCGGGAGATGGATGTTTAGCCCTATGCTTTTAGCACCCACCTCATATGCGCCTCTGTTTGCTGCTTCCATAATGCCGGGTCCTCCGCCGGTCATAAGTATGACACGATTGTCATCTTTACCTTTACCGCTTTTACCTACAAGTTGTCCAAAGTGTCTTGCATCTTCATAGTAGATGCTTTTACCGACCATTCGTTCAGCAATGTAAAGTTCGCGAAGAAGTTGCCTGTCTTGTGGGTTTTTATCGACAAGCTGCTGTATTTCTTGAAGTCTTTTCAAAGCAGTTTTGTGTTCGATAATGCGAGCACTTCCAAAAACGACGATCGTATGCTCTATTCCATAACGTTTTATCTGGAGTTCGGCTTTCATATAATCAAGTTCAAGCCGAACACCGCGTGCTTCGTCAGACTCTAAAAAATCACTGTCTTCGATGGCAAGACGATATGACGGACTCTTTTTGATTCGTTCAACCATCTCCAGAGCTTTTGGTTCTTCGCTTGTAGGTTTTGGTTTTTGCCATGGTAGATTTCTTTTTTTGCGTCCCATTTTCACTCCTTATATAACCTCTTCATTGTAGCGTTTTTCATAGTAGCGCACAATGATTCGTTTGACGATGTCATTAAAAACAAACCAGAATGTTACATACCCCCATAAAAAGAGTGCCCACTGCCACGATATGCGTGTCATCAGCCCAAAACTCTGCAACGCGATTACCGTTCCCGTTAAAGCCGTGAGAAAAGATGCCCAAAAGAGCGGTGCTGAAGGGTAAGGGCGTTTGAAGAACCAATCTCCTGTCCGGGTGTTGAATATCGTAAAATGTCCAGCCACTATCATCTTTAGGAAGAAGAGTGTTTGGACAAAACCTAAAAAGGATTTTTCATTATGCATGTCGATCCAGCTTGGAACATTCGGCAAAAAGTGCGCACTTTCTGGATGACTTTTAAGATATATCATAACGATATAAAAGAGCGTAAAGGAACTAAGCACCCCGGCTACTCCAAGCCAGCTTGAGAGAACGAAAACCTTTTTCATATCCCATCGCACCGGCTTCTCTTCGACTTTCGTGTTGTCATAAGCGATGGTCATGATAGGAATGTCATTGAGGAGGGCAAGCAAGATGATCATAATAGCTGTGATAGGATAGAAGTCAAAGATCACGATAGAGAGTGTCATAAACATAAGTATACGGATGGTTTCTGCGATACGGTAGATCACATAGCTCTTCATCCGCTCAAAAACGATGCGTGCCTGTTCTATGGCATCGACGATAACGCGAAGTCCCGGTGCCATAAGCACGATGTCAGCCGCTGCGCGTGCCGCATCGGTCGCACCGCTAACAGCTATGCCGCAGTCCGCTTTTTTCAAAGCCGGAGCGTCGTTGACCCCGTCTCCGGTCATACCGACGATGTGGTCCACTTTTTGGAGCTTTTCGACAATGAAGTATTTGTCTTCTGGAAAGACCTGAGCAAAACCGTTTGACTCTTCGATGATCTTGATAATATCTGATTCATGCTTGTGAACGGTTCCTTTTGTAAGTGGATGATCTTCAAGCTCTTTTTGGACCTCTTTGACGATTTTTTCTACCGTTTCTTGCACCTCTTCTTCTGTTAGATCTTTGTTGAGTGTTTTGATGATAGATCGAGAAAGGATATCTGAAAGATAGAGATACTCTTTTATACTTTCGCCTTTGAGCTCTTTGATGTCCTCTATCTTCTCCCCTATATCCAAGATACCTGCTATGTACTTGGCAACGGCGATGTTGTCACCTGTGACCATTTTAACCTCGACACCTTTGGCGCGTGCTTCACAGATGGCATCTTTTGAGTCTTCACGCGGCGGATCGAAAAGTGGGATAAGCCCGACAAAGTGATAGAGTTCCTCTTCGACTTTTTTGTAAGCGACCCCCAAGGTTCTAAAACCTTTTTGAGCGAAGCTCTCAACCTGTTCGTATGCCGCTTTTTTGTCAAACTCCTTTTCGTCGCACAGCTCGATGATAACCTGAGGCGCACCCTTGGTGTAGATGTAATCCTCATACACCCCTTCGGTTTTTTTGTGGATAGGATCGAAGGGGATGAACTTCTTCATTTTCATTTTGGCAAGTTCGTTTATAAGACCATGTTTTTGGATGTACTCAAATATCGGTCGCTCTATGGGGTCCTCGTTTTCTTCTTTACTTGCATATGCAGCATAGAGCAGTAGAGTTTTTTCATCGTAGTTTTTGATGACATAGGGCTTGGCAAGACTCATCTTATTTTGGGTAAGCGTGCCTGTCTTGTCGGAGCAGAGGATGTCCATACCGGCAGCCTCTTCGATAGCCGAAAGTTTGGTTACGATTGCCTCTTTACTTGCAAGTACGCGCGCACCCAAAGCCATAGTGACAGTAAGGACGGCGGGCATCGCTACAGGGATGGCGGAGATAGTGAGGATAAGTGAAAATACAAGCAGTTCAAGTGTCGGTTGGTTTGTTTTAACACCGTGGTAGATGATAATGGCGATAAGCACGACGGTGATGGCGATAAGGAAGTCTCCGATTTTGATGACCATCTTTTGAAAGTGTCCGCTCTCCTCTTTTTCCGCTTTGGCGACAAGTCCGACGGTTTTGCCGAAGTAGGTGTTTAGACCCGTAGCGGTAACGCGCGCTATCATTTCTCCTTGTTTGACAATGGCATTGGCATAGAGAAGATCCCCCGGCTTTTTGTTTACCGGGAGCGACTCTCCAGTCAGAGCGGACTGATCGACTTGCAAAAACTCTCCGCCTCCAAGCAGCTCACAATCAGCAGGAACGACGTCGCCTATCTTTACTTTGATGATGTCATCAGGGACCACCTCTTTAGCATCTATGCTTTGCCATTTACCCTCTCGAAGCACCAAAGCTTTGCGCGCGAGTTTCTTTTTTAAAACGGCGATGGCACTAAGTGCTTTGGATTCTTGGTAAAAATCGACAAAAGCGTTGACAAGCAGCATAAAGAGGATGATAAAGAAGTCTTCCCATCTCTTGGCGATGGCAGAGAGAATGGCAGCAACCTCTATCATCCACGGTATGGGTCCCCAGAACTTTTTAAAAAGACGCTCATACCACGTTGCCTCTTTTTCATTTATTTCGTTGTAGCCATACTTTTTGAGGCGCTCTTGCACCTCTTTTTGGCTGAGCCCTTGGAGTTTCTCAAGATCGAGAGTTGTATCGTTCATTCTATTCCTCTTTATCGTTGTAGCTCTTTTTCAAGTTTCGCTATGTTTGCGAGGGTTTTCAGCACACTGTCAGGATTGAGACTTATAGAGTCTATGCCAAGGCGAACAAGATACTCCGCCATCTCCGGGTAGTCTGATGGAGCCTGACCGCAGATACCGCTGTGACGGTCGTTGCGTTTGCACCCCTCGACTGCAAGGTGGATCATCTCTTTGACACCTTCATCACGCTCATCGTAGTCAAACGCTACGATCTCGCTGTCGCGATCCACACCGAGGGTAAGCTGTGTGAGGTCGTTGCTGCCGATGCTAAAACCATCAAATATCTGGCTAAAGGCATCGATCAGGATGACGTTGTTTGGTATCTCGCACATCACATAAATCTCAAGACCGTTTTCGCCTTTTTTTAGACCATACTTCGCCATTGTCTCTAACACTCGCTCTCCCTCTTCAACACGGCGGCAAAATGGGATCATCAAGATGACATTCTCAAATCCCATCTCTTCTCGCACACGCTTCATCGCTGTACACTCTAACGCAAAGCCCTCTTCGTAGGCTGGATGTGCATAGCGTGCTGCCCCTCGAAAGCCTATCATAGGGTTATCCTCTTTTGGCTCGAAAGTTTTGCCACCAAGTAAGGAGGCATATTCGTTGGACTTGAAGTCACTCATACGCACGACACACGGTTTTGGATAGACTGCCGAGGCGATAGTCGCCACTCCCTCGGAGAGGGTCTTTACAAAAAACTCCTCCATCGACTCATACGCTCTTGTGAGCTTCTCAAGCTCCTTGCGTGTCTGCTCATCCACTTTTTCGGGATGTTTGAGTGCCATCGGGTGGGCTTTGATGTACTCGTTGATGATGAACTCCATTCGTGCAAGTCCTATGCCATCAACCGGCAGTGAGGCTAACGAGAAGGCGATGTCAGGGTTGCCGAGGTTCATCATGATCTTAGTTTTCGTCTTTGGAAGGTTGGAGAGGTCGGTTTTTTCTATCTCGAATTTGAGTCGTCCCTCATACACATGCCCCTCTTCGCCCTCGGCGCAGCTAACCGTTACATCACCGGCGTTTGCGAGCACTTCGGTAGCGTTGTCACACCCGACAACTGCAGGGATGCCAAGCTCTCTTGAGAGGATGGCGGCATGGCAGGTACGCCCACCCTTGTTGGTGACGATGGCTGAAGCGATCCTCATAACTGGCTCCCAGTCAGGTGTCGTCGTGTCGGCTACGAGCACCTCTCCTGCTTTGAACTGGTCAAGCTCTTCAACGCTTGCGATGTAGTGCGCTTTGCCTATGCCTATCTTCGTGCCTATGGCTTGTCCGGTTACAAGGAGCTTGCCCTTTTCCTTGAGATGATAGATTTCGAGGATATTGCCCTTTTTTTGGGACTCGACGGTTTCGGGACGCGCTTGAACCATATAGAGCTGTCCATCTATCCCGTCTTTTGCCCACTCCATATCCATCGGTTTGTCGTATCCCGCCTTTTTGGAGTAGTGGTTTTCAACTTTTATGGCATACTCGGCAAGCACCATGACATCTTCGTCGCTGATACTAAAACGGCTGCGCTCTTCTTCGGTTGTCGGGATGTTTTTTGTGTATTCGACGGCGATATTGTCAAGGTTGATGTTCTTGGAAAAGATCATCTTCTTCTCTTTGCTTCCAAGCAGGCGCTTGAGTACGGCACGGTATCCTTTGACAAAGGTTGGTTTGTGCACATAGAAAGCATCGGGGTTGATGCTGCCTTGAACGATGTTTTCTCCAAGTCCGTAAGCAGCGTTGATGAAGACGACATCTCTAAATCCTGTCTCCGTATCGAGGCTGAACATCACACCGCTTGAACCGATGTCGCTGCGCACCATCTTCATAACAACGACGCTGAGATAGACTTTGAGATAGTCAAAACCATGATCGTACTTGTAATGGATGGAGCGGTCTGTAAAGTTCGAAGCCAGACAGCGTTTATAGGCATCAAGGAGTGCATCTTCGCCTTGGATGTTGAGGTAGGTGTCGTTTTGACCAGCAAAGGAGGCTTCGGGGGAGTCCTCAGCAGTTGCCGAGGAGCGAACGGCAAGCGAGAGATCATCGCCGTACTCCTCTTTGAGTTTGGCATAGGCATGGAGTATGTCACTTTTGAGATCATCCGGCAGGGAGCAGTTGTAGATGATCTCTCTACATGCTT
>JALWLR010000089.1 GCA_027084065.1 Helicobacteraceae bacterium
GAGTCAAAACTCTCTAGCAAACTCTTTTCTTCTTCCGCTGCACTTGGAGAAAAAAGAGTCAAATCTTTTAGTGTGCCTTATGATTTTACCAAAAGCAGACTCTCCAATGCAAAACTCTCCACCTATCTTACATGCACACAGAAATTCTTTTTTCGCTATATAGCGAAAATATCTTCGTTTGAAATTCCAAAAGATGTTCCAAATGAGTGGGAAATAGGGCGCGTTTTGCATGTAGCATTGAAAAATCTCTACATGCAAAACAGGTTTTTTGAAAATGAAAAAGAGCTTTGTGACGCTTTGAAAAAAGAGCTTGAGGAGGCGAGGGGAGAGAGTGAGCTTGAGAAGTTTCAAGTCGCACTCTATGCCAAAATGTTGCAACCCTTTTGTAAATCGGAGATAGAGAGGTTCAAAGAGGGGTACCGAGTTTTTAAAGTGGAGCAGGAGTGTACTCGAAAGTGGGGCAAGCTTGAACTCTACGGTGTTATAGACAGAATCGACACGACGCCCGCGCATTCGCTCGAAGTGCTGGATTATAAAAGCGGCACACTCAAAACATACACGGCAAAAAATGTAGAGGAAGCTACCGATTTTCAGTTGGAATTTTACTATCTGCTTGCACAGACATACGGAGATGTCGATGGAGCGGCTTTTTACGAGCTTAAAAGCGGGAAAATCATGTCTGAACCATTTTTGCATGAGAAGCTGGAGTTGTTGCAAAAGCATCTGCAAAGTTTGGAACAACTTGAAACGATAGAGATACGTCAGTGTGAAGATCTCACACTTTGTAAACGATGTGAATACAATATTATGTGTGGGCGTGAGTGATGTTTGAAAAAAACTTGGCATATGAGGCGAGTGCGGGCAGCGGGAAAACATTTATGCTTGTCGTGCGCTATTTGAGTCTGCTCTATATGGGAGCGGACCCGGCAAAAATTCTAGCACTTACTTTTACGAACAAAGCGGCAAACGAGATGCATGAGCGTGTCGTGGCGACTTTGGAAACACTGGAGCAAAGAGGGGAGCTGGAGGTTATCGCCCAGACAACGGGGATGGAAAAAAAGGAGCTGCTTTCTAAACGGGACGCTCTTTTGAGACATTTTTTGAAATCCCCGACAAAAATAATGACAATCGATAGTTTCTTTACAAAGATTTTACGAAAATTCTCTTTGTATGTCGCCCTTATGCCTGACTTTGAAACACTCTCTGTGCAACATGAAACAAAACTGCTAAGCCACTTTTTGAAACATACCGATGTGACCAACAGCAAGCAGATACTGATCGATCTTGCTATTGAATCACAACGAAGAGTGCAAGACATCTTCTCTTTGCTTGATGATTTTTATATAAAGTCCAAGGAGTTGGAGAATTTTCGTTTTGAGAAGCTTCCGCAGTATCCACTTCAAGAGCGGGCACTAAATATTGTAGCAACTATGAGAGAGCTTGTTCTTGCCTCGCCAAAAGCGTCGAAAAATGCAAAAAATGCTTTTGTCGTTGCACGTTTTGAAGATATTTTATCAAAAAGCTGGTTGGGAAGAGAGACGCTTGAATACTCCACTTTTTCAAAATGCTACACTCCACGGCTTGATGAATTGCTGCATGAGCTCTATGAGGTGCTAAGGGAGTGGTTTCATGCAAGAGAGCAAAACTTTTTTTATGCACTACAGCATCTAAGCGGCATCTACCAAGAGGCGAAAAGAAGCCTTTATAAAGCTGAAAACGAAGTGGGATTTGGCGATGTTACGATGTTGGTATATGAAATCCTTAAAGAGCGCATCGATACCGAGTTTCTTTACTTCAGACTCGATGCCCAGATCGAACACATTTTACTCGATGAATTTCAAGATACGAGTATTTTACAGTATGAAATTTTGCATCCTCTCATTCAAGAAGCGCTTTCTGGCAAAGGGGTCAAAGAGGACGGCAGCTTCTTTTTCGTCGGTGATACCAAGCAGTCCATCTACCGTTTTCGTGGTGGCGTAAGTTCACTTTTTTGGGAAGTAGCAAGGTTAAACGGTACGAAAGTGGAAAAATTGACAACAAACTACCGCTCCAAAAAAGAGATAGTCGATTTTGTTAATGAAACCTTTCGGAGCAAAATTCACGGCTATACAAATCAGAAGGTACAAAAAGATGCCAATGGCGGATATGTCTGCGTGGAGACGATGGAGCAGCCGTTTGAGAAAGTGTTTGAAAAAACAGCCGCTTTGCTTGCCGCAGGTGCCAAAGAGAGTGATATAGCCGTCTTATGCTTTACCAATGCCGACGGAGAAGCACTTCGAGAGTATCTTGCATCCAAGGGGATGCGTGTCGTAACGGAGACAACGGTCAAACTCATACATCAAAAAGGGGTCAAAGCGCTGCTGGAATATTTAAAGTACCTCTATTTTAAAGAGGATATTTTCAAAGAGAATTTCTATGCACTCATAGGTAAAGAACCTGCTGTTGAGTTTGTCGATTTTAGTAAAAAAACTGTGCTTCAAATTGTGAAAGAGGCGATAGATCGCTATGAAATCTTCGCAAAAGATTTCAATCTGCTTGCCTTTATGGAGATTGTCGCACGCTATGAAAGTATAGAAGAGCTGCTGTTTAACTATGAGCGTATCGAACGTGACGCCGTGAGTGCCTCGGTAGAGGGGATTCGAATTTTGACGGTGCATAAGTCCAAAGGCTTGGAGTATGAGCATGTGCTTGTCGTGGATCGTCTGGGCAATCCGCCTCCGCGAAGAGAGAGCGTCATTTACGATTATGAGGGGATTGAACTTAAAAATATTTTTCTACGCATCAAAGGCAGGGACAAACTAGACAAAAGCTATGCCGATGCACTCAAACGTTCCGCTCGTCTTGCAGAGGAGGATATGCTCAACGCCCTTTACGTCGCTTTTACAAGAGCCAAACGAGATCTTTTCATTTTGAAAAAAGAGAAGCGTAGTGTCTTTGATATTCTTGAACTTCAAGAACAAGAAAGAGGAGTGATAGAACCGGTAGAACTTGGAAGCGGCGCACAACAGCAAAGAGCGGTCGTTGTACCACACAAAGAGCTTTACTACGGGTCGCAAAACAACCTTTTGGAGAGTAGTGAAAAAGAGGAGGAAGAGGATCTTGAAGCTATTCATTTCGGTATAGGTATGCACTATGCACTTGAGATGATGGAGCACTTTGAGTCTACTTCAGTGAACAATGCTATAGAGGCTTTGCGTAACCGCTACGGCGCGATTTTGGATGAAAAAGCCATTGTGGAGATCAAGCGGCGCATAGAGCGGCTTGTAGAGAATAAGCAGTTTAAAGAGCTTGTTTTGGGAAAATGTTTCAAAGAGCAGGGAGTGAAATACGGCAAAAAGCTCTACTATCTCGATTTGCTTGTCGAAGGAGAGGCAGGCTTTAGAATTATAGACTATAAAACAGGCAAACAAGGCGCAAAAGATCATAAAAAGCAGGTGCGTAACTATATAAAGGCAGTTGCTAGTATCAGTGAAAAACCGGTTGAGGGCTACTTGTGCTATATACTAGATGAGGGTATTGAGATAGAAAAAGTTTAAAAGTAGCTGAAATTAAGAATATTTTTATTAAAAAACACTTAAATTCAGTCATTTTTAAGTGTTTACGGCTATACTTCCATCACTAAATTTATAAAGGGTTCAAGATG
Organism: Helicobacteraceae bacterium; assembly: GCA_027084065.1. GTDB lineage: Bacteria > Campylobacterota > Campylobacteria > Campylobacterales > Sulfurimonadaceae > S012-15. The sequence continues at coordinate 3,644 of JALWLR010000089.1, forward strand.
AAGTTCACAAAGATTGCAACTCCTGAACAGATCGAGCAAAAATGGATTTTGGTCGATGCTGAGGGAAAAACGTTCGGTCGTCTCGTTACTGAAATCGCTACGATACTTCGTGGTAAAAACAAGCCGTACTATACGCCGAATATGGATTGCGGTGACTATGTCGTCGTTATCAATGCATCCAAAGCCGTTTTTAACGGTCTTGATAAAATCAACAACAAAGAGTATCACAAGCATACGGGATATTTTGGCAGTGTAAAAAGTGTCAAACTAAGCGAACTACTTGAAAAAAATCCGGAGAAGCTCTTCAAACTGGCAACTCGCGGTATGCTTCCAAAGACGAAACTCGGTGCAAAAATGCTAAAAAAATTAAAAGTTTATGCAGGTAGTGAGCATCCTCATACCGCACAACTTGCAAAGTAAGGATAACCAATGGCAAAAATATATGCAACAGGTCGTAGAAAATCTTCTATAGCGAAAGTTTGGTTGACTCCCGGAACAGGAAAGATCACAGTAAACGGCCTTAGTCTTGACGCATGGCTAGGTGGTCTTGAAGCGAAAAAACTTCGTGTCAAACAACCGCTCAATATAACAAAACAAGAAGAAACAGTGGACATCGTCGCAACTACACTCGGTGGTGGATTTGGCGGTCAAGCGGATGCTCTTCGCCACGGAATTGCAAGAGCACTTGTTAAGTTCAATCCAGAACTCAGAAGCGTACTCAAACCTGCCGGTATGCTTACTCGTGACGCAAGAGTCGTCGAGAGAAAGAAACCGGGTCTCAAAAAAGCAAGACGCTCTCCTCAATTCTCAAAAAGATAATCGTTCTTTTTTTGCATGTATCGGGTTTTTCCCGATGCGGCATATCTTTTCTGCACTAATTTTCTCATCTTCACTGCATTGTTACAAAAAGATTATATAATCTCCTTTAATAACACAAAGGATTTGGAAATATGAATAAAAAGTTAATTTTACTCGTAGCGTTTATCGTCCTCATTGCACTTTTACCGCTTATAGGTAACAAAGTTGTCAAAAATACGATAGAGCAGCGTTTTGCAGATTTACGCCAAAACGGTCTTGAAACCGCTTTGAAACAGGAAAACAGAGGCTATCTGCAGACCGACTTGGAGTATACTGTTACAGTTGCAGATGAAGAGAAATTTCTTGCTTATTTGCAGCAGTACTCCTCGCAGGAGTTACCTCCATATACGCAAAGTCTTCTTGCCGGCATTGTTTTTGGTGTCAAAGTGCACTACAACAACATCCCTTTCAACGAAAAAATTTCCATCGATATTTACCCCGTAAAACTATCTAAAGAGATGGAGCGCGAACTTAAAGAGAAAAATCCAAAGCTTTACGAATTTGTCAAAGAGCTTATACGCAAAAAAGCGTTTGTTTATCATATAGATTACGATGTCGTAAGTGGCGAGTTCAGTGGAAGTATGAAAGACTTTAACGAGCGCTTCATACAAGATACAAATGCGACACTAGAGCTTTCATACAAGGGTGTACGTGTAGCCGGTAAAGGCATGTTGCTTGCTCCCGATACGCTTCAAAGCAGTATAGAATCCCTTCATATGGGGCTTAAAGATGAAAAAACGACAATGGATTTTGAGGTACACTCGTGGTACTCCAAAGCCATGTTTGAATCTCAAAGCGCTTACAGTGAGAGTATGAAAGTAGGTAAAACGGATTTCAAACTTCGAGAAGTTTCGGCACAGACGCAAATGCCGGTAGAAGTTGCTTTTCATGCAGAAGGAGTTTCGTTTGAGTTTGCCGCAGCCGCAGAGGGTAAGAAAATGAAGTTCGAGACAGACGCGGCAGTTAAAAAGCTTGTTTTGTCACAAAATGCACAAAATTATGCAGTGGAGAATTTCCATTTAAAAGGGGTGTTGAGTGAGGTCGACAAAGAGAGTTTTATCCGTTTGCAAAAGATGGTACAAAAGCTCTCAACTCAAAGCACACAACAGCCTACACAGGAGAAAATAGAGCAAACACTCGTTACGCTTCTCTCAAACGGTATGCACTTTACGTTGGCTGATTTCTCTATAGGTAGCTTGAGTATACCGGGACAAAACAACATAGAGGGCTTCTTTGTCAAAGTTGATGCAAAGCTCCATGCAGATCCAAATTTTGTCAAGAACTACCAAGATCCAAATGCTTTGGTACAGAATCTTGAAGTCAAAGCGGATATGCACTTCTCCAAACCTTTTTATGCACTGCTTAACGGACTCTATCCGGTGGATTTGATGTTGGCTCAGTATAAAAAAGAGGATCAAAAAGGGGTTGATTTTCATATTGAAATCCTTCAGGGAAAAATTATGCTCAACGGAAAAGCGTTGCAGTAAGGAGCGATGTTTTTGCGCTTCTTTTTTCTTCTTTTTCTTTGCAGCTTCGTGCTGCATGCATCGACACTGCATCTCTCCCTTTCGGCAAACCCCTCAAGGCTCAATCCGCTTATAGCCACAGACAGTGCGAGCGGAGAGATTACCTCCTTTTTGTTCAACGGTCTAGTCAAATGGGATAAGTACCAAAAAAAGATCATTCCCGATTTGGCGGAGAGTTTCCACTTTTTGGACGATACTCATCTACTTTTCAAGCTCAAACATAACGTCAAGTGGCATGACGGTGCAGTGTTTAATGCCGATGATGTCATCTTTACCTATAAAACGCTCATCTCTTCGAAAATCGCTTCTCCCTATAGCAGTAGTTTTCGTTTTGTCAAAGATGTCGTCAAAAAAGATGACTATACGATTGTCGTTATCTATAAAAAGCCCTATTTCAAAGCTTTGGAGACGTGGATGATGGGCATTATTCCTAGACATCTGCTCCAAGACGAGCAAAATCTTATGAGCTCTTCGTTTAATACCCACCCTGTTGGAACGGGTCCATACAAACTCAAACATCTCGTTTTTTCCCAAGACATTATACTAGAGGCAAATAAAGAGTATTTTGAGCATCCACCCAAAATAGAAAAGATAGCCTTTCATGTCGTACCTGACAGTATGACACGCTTTTTGATGCTGAAGTCTCATCAGCTCGACATCGGATCTCTTTCGCCCATCGAGTATGAAAAGAAGCTGCCAAAAGAGTTCGAAGAGTTTTATGCCATATATGAAAATATAGCGCTTGCATATACCTACCTTGGATTCAACCTCAAAAAGAAAAAGTTTCAAGACCCGCGCGTGCGAAAGGCTCTCTCCCTTGCGATAGACCGACAAGAAATCGTAGATATTATGTTCTTTGGGCATGCGCAGGTATGCAGAGGACCTTTTTTGCCGACTTCCATCGCATTCAACCCAAACGTTCAGCCCCCTAAAAGAGATGTAGCAAAAGCAAAAGCGCTGCTTCAAGCAGCAGGTTACGATGCGAAACATCCGTTGGAGTTTGAAATAGCCACATCAAACTCCAACCCGACACGTCCATATGTCGCACAGATTCTCCAGCATCAGCTCAAAGAGGCGGGTGTGGTTGTCAAGCTTCGCATTATGGAGTGGCAGGCATTTTTGAACATGGTCGTATTTCCAAGAAAATTCGATACCGTCTTGCTTGGATGGGGACTCTCTCCCACACCCGATCCGCGCCTTTTTTGGCATTCGCAAAGTGATGTCAAAGGAGGGTTCAATTTTGTAGGCTATCACAATCCTGAGGTAGACAGGCTTATAGAACAAAGCGAAACGATCATAGAGCGTAACAAACTGGCACGCATATGGCAAAGGATGTTCGCTTTAATAGTTGCAGACAACCCTTATCTCTTTTTGTATATCCCTACCTCCATATCTGCAGTAAGCAGACGTATTCACGGTGTGGAAGCACTGCCAAGCGGATATTGGCACAACTATATTGATTGGATAAAAGAATGATACTACTTTTTGATCTTGACGGGACACTTATAGATTCGACTGAAGCGATACTTGAGAGCTTTCATACTGCATGTAAAAAGTTGCATTTTCCTTCGCCAAAAGATGAGCAAATCAAAAAACTCATAGGCTATCCACTTGATTATATGTTTTTGCATGTAGGCGTTCCCAAAGAGAAAGTATGGGATTTTGTCGCAGCCTATAAAGAGCACTACAGAAAAATTTCAAAACAAAAGACTGTTTTACTGCCACATGCAAAAGAGGCAGTAAAAAGTGCTTCTACGTTCGCGCGACTTGGAATTGTAACAACCAAAACGGCGCGCTATTCACGTGAGTTGATGGAGCATTTTGGTTTGATGGATTATTTTGAGGTGCTAGTTGGGCGTGAAGATGTGAAGCATCCAAAACCACACCCCGAACCGATTTTGCGTGCGCTTTCTTGCATGCAGCCAAAACAAGGGGAGTCCGTTTGGATGATAGGCGACACGAAACTTGATTTCGAAGCAGCTTTGGAGGCTGGAATTAATGCAGTTGGAGTTTTGTGCGGATACGGTACGAAAGAGGAGCTTAAGCAGTACGGATTTCCCTTGAAAAAGGATGCTTTGGAGGCTGTTTTGTATATTCAAAAGAGTATGAAAGAGAAAAATTAACCCACTCTATCTTAATTATATGCCACTCTTATTGAATCAAGCTTCTTTTAAGAGCAACTTTCCTAAAATAAGAAAACTAAAAGTGTACCGTTTCCCGTGGGAAACCGAGATTAAAGGAGAATTTATGCTAGAGATTAGATGGCATAGCCGTGCAGGACAGGGTGCTGTTACTGGAGCTAAAGGTTTGGCCGACATCGTTGCGACAACCGGTAAATACGTACAGGCGTTCGCGTTTTACGGATCTGCCAAAAGAGGTGCTGCGATGACGGCATACAATCGTGTTGACGACAAAGAGATCCTCAACCACGAAAAATATATGAAACCGGACTATGTCTTCGTTATCGACCCCGCTTTGGTTTTTACAACGGATGTAACTATCAACCATAAGCCGACGACAAAGTACATCATTACGACGCATATGAGTACGGATGAGCTCAAAGAGGCACAACCGAAACTTGCCGATAAAGAGGTCTATACGGTTGACTGTATCAAAATTGCTCAAGAAACGATCGGTCGTCCTATCCCAAATACACCGATGCTTGGTGCATTTATGAAGGTTTCCGGGATGTATGACATAGAGTTTTTCAAAGAGAATATGAAAAGGGTACTTGCAAAATTGCCTCAAAAAATAATCGATGCGAACATGCTTGCGATTCAGCGTGCATACGACGAAGTGAAGTAAGGAGCTTATGATGGCAGACAATACAATGGGATGGGATGAATTCGAAATTGGCGCGATGCTTAGATCGTTCGATGGACCGATCAAAGACATAGCGCTTACACCGCAAGAGGAGAGAAACTACTCTCCAAACAACTCGTTTACGGCAAGTGTCGCAGACTGGAGAATCGAAAAACCGATTTTTAATAAAGACTACTGCATAGATTGTCAGTTTTGTTGGATATATTGTCCGGATGTTTCTATAGTTTCAAGAGACAAAAAGATGCTTGGTGTAGATTATGATCACTGTAAAGGGTGCGCTATTTGTGTTGAGGTTTGTCCGACAAATCCAAAATCACTTCTAATGTTCCCTGAACAAGAGGATGAAGAGGCTGCAATTGCATCATGGCCTGAAAAAGAAGAGAAGGAGAAATAGTAATGGCATTTGATAAAATGGAACTTAATGAAATAGAGGTGTGGGACGGTAACTTTGCTGCAGCCCAGGCTCTAAGACAGGTACAGGTCGATGTCGTCTCCGCATATCCGATTACTCCTTCGACTCCAATAGTCGAAGGGTATGCGAAATTTCTGGCTGATGGGTATGTAGAGGGCGAGTTTATGATGGTAGAGTCCGAGCATGCCGCTATGAGTGGATGTATCGGTGCTTCTGCAGCGGGCGGTCGTGTCGCTACGGCAACATCTTCACAAGGTTTTGCGCTTATGGTAGAGACGCTCTACCAAGCAAGTGGTATGAGACTTCCGATTATTTTGAATGTCGTCAACCGTGCACTTGCAGCGCCGCTAAACGTTAACGGCGACCACTCCGATATGTATCTCGGTCGTGATAGCGGTTGGATTCAGTTTGATTCTTACAATCCGCAGCAAGCATATGACTTGAACTTTATCGCCTTTAAAGTAGCGGAAGATCATGAAGTGCGTTTGCCGGCTATGGTGCATCAAGATGGATTTATGACATCCCATACCGCACAGGGTGTTAAAACACTTAGTGATGATGAAGCGTATGGATTTGTAGGCGAGTTCAAACCTATGAACGACATGCTTGATCTTGAAAATCCGGTAACTCACGGTGTACAAACGGAAGAGGATTGGCACTTCGAGCATAAAGCGAGACAGCACCACGATCTTATGACAAAAGTTTTCCCAAAAATCGAGGAAGCTTTTGATGCGTTTGAAAAACTTACAGGCAGAAAATACAACATTGTAGAAGAGTATATGACTGACGATGCGGAAGTAGCGGTCGTCGCACTCGGTACTTCCGTAGAAACTGCGGTAGAAGTAGCAAAAGAGATGAGAGAACAAGAGGGCATCAAAGCAGGTGTCATCGGTATTCGTGTCTTTAGACCGTGGCCGTTTGAGTATATCGCAGAAGCAATCAAAGGCATCAAAGCACTTGGAGCACTTGATAGAAGCTCTCCAAATGGTGCTATGGGTGCACTTTACAATGAGCTAGCAGGTATTCTTGTTAACAGTGATGAGAAAGCTGTATTGACCAATTATATTTACGGGCTTGGTGGACGAGACTTGACAAAAGCGCATCTTAAAGAGATCTTCAAAGAGCTCAAAGCAAACGCGGATGCAGGCAAACCGACAACGGAACTTCAGCAGTTCATCGGTGTTCGCGGACCGAAATTAGCATATTTATAGGAATGAATCATGAGTGAAATGAAAAAGATCAAAAACCTCAAAGAGTTTTCAACTTCAGCGGATAGATTTGAAGGTGCAAACCTTCTATGTCCCGGATGTGCACACTCTATTATCGTAAGAGAAGTGCTTAATGCAACAAATGACGATCTTATATTGTCGGCATCTACGGGATGTTTGGAAGTATGTACAGCCGTATATCCATATACTTCATGGGATGCTTCGTGGATTCACATCGGTTTTGAGAACGGTTCTACGGCAGTTGCAGGTGCGGAAGCTATGCATAAAGCACTCAAACGTAAAGGTCGCCTCAAACAACCGGACAAAGAGCCGAAGTTTGTCTCTTTTGCAGGTGATGGTGCATCGTACGACATCGGTTTCCAGTGGATTTCTGGTTGTATGGAAAGAGGACACAACATGATGCATGTTGTTCTTGATAACGAAGTCTATGCTAACACGGGAGGACAAAGAAGTTCTGCAACACCTATTGGCGCAAGTGCAACGACATCTCCAGCAGGTCGTGTAAGCTACGGCGAGAAGAAAAATAAAAAAGATATGGTAGCTATTATGGCAGCGCACGGTATTCCATACTCTGCACAAGTCGCTCCAAACAAATGGAAAGATATGGTGAAGAAAATTCAGCATGGTCTTGAAGTGGAAGGACCTGTTTTCATCAATGCGATGAGTCCGTGTACAACGGAATGGAAATTCGATCCAAAAGATACTATGATGATCTCCGATCTTGCAACGGATTCTCTTGTATTTCCATTGTATGAGATCATTGACGGTCATAAACTCAATATCACATACAGACCTAAAAATGTCATTCCAGTTGAAGAGTATCTTGCAGCGCAAGGGCGTTTTAAACACCTCTTTAAAGATGAGTACAAACATCTCATCAAAGAGTGGCAAGAACGAGTTGACAAAAACTGGGAAATGCTTCAAAGAAGAGAAGAAGCAGGCGTATAACTTTCTTTACTTTTTTCTCTGCATACTCAGAGATGCCCCAGCGGCATCTCTGAGTAAATCTACTTCAAAATTTCCTACTCACTTTTTTACAATATTTTACTACAATAGCGCTATGAAAAAGATTACCATTCCAAATTTTGGCACATTAGATCTTGCGCATGTCGTGTTGGACTACAACGGAACTATAGCAGTTGACGGAGAGTTACTAAAAGATGCAAAAGATCTTATTAAAGAGCTGAGCAGCGAATATAGCGTGCATGTCATTACCGCAGATACTTTTGGGAGTGTAGCGCAAGCCGTTGCCGAATTGGGTGTCATACTGCACATCTTACAAAGTGACAGCCATACCGAGGAAAAGGCACGCTACATTCAAAAACTCGGTGCCTCCAGCTGTGTTGCGGTCGGAAACGGCAACAACGATGCCGACATGCTTCACAAGGCGGCTCTTGGCATAGCCGTTATTGGCAGTGAAGGATGTGCCAAAAGTACTATGATGTCGGCGGATTTGATATGTAACGGTATAGAGGATGCTTTGTCCGTTTTACTAAAGCCAAAACGGCTTATCGCTACGCTGAGAAAATAATATACAACCTCACATAAGGATTGCCCGGATGCGAAAATACGCTTCTTTTCTTGCTGTTGTTGGTTTGACAACGGCTTCTTCTTTGTTTGCGACACTCCAAACGGAAAAGGTCACTCTTAATGACAATATGACCCTGCATTATAATGTTTTGCCAAAGTCGGTAACGTCACTTTCGGATATGTTTAAAGAGGGTGTTTTTTACGGCCGTTTGCGTATGAACACTTTTTACTGGAAGTGGGATGAGGAAAATAGCGGCATAAAGCAAAACAACAAAGCAATGGGAGTTGGAGGCAGTGTCGTTTTCAAATCCGCTTCATATAAAGGAGTGAGTGCCACAGCAGCGCTGTATACGTCGCAAAATCCCTCTTTTTTTAGAATGGATGCGGATGAGGTCGCGTTAGTTCGATCCGGAAAAGATACCTTTAGCCGTTACTACGTTGCAAGGACAGGACAATTTGGTATGACGGTCCTTGGACAAGCCTACATGCAGTATGCAAATGAGGAGATGCAGATACGAATAGGACGTCAGCTTGTCGAGACGGTTTTTACAAAATCGAATGACACGAAAATGATTCCAAATACTTTCGACGGAGTAACACTTAGTAGTACCGCTTTGCCAAAGACAAAGATGCAGTTTGCCTATTTGACACGTCAGAAACTACGTGATCATATTCATTCTCATGATGTCATTGCAGTTAGTTTGCCAACATCGAGTGACCCTTATGCATCATGGAAAGGGAATGACGACTCAGGCAAAAACGTAAACCTTACGACACAAAGAGTAGGCAATGACAACAAGCTTATTATAGCCTCTGTTACAAGCAAACAGCTTGAAAATACCAGCATAAACTTCAGCTACGCAGCTGTGCCGTCTATACTGAATGATTATCTTGCAGAGGTGCATTATGCTCTGCCTGTGGGCGGATGGAAAATCATTCCCGGTGTTCGGTACTTGTTGCAAAAAGATGCACTTCATGCCGATTATGTCGTAGCAAGTTTGAAAAGTAGCACGGCAATAGGTTATAAAGACCCCTATTCGCTGGACTCCTCTTTATTGTGTGCACGAGTGGATTTTAAAAAAGGCGGTTTTCTTGGGAGGCTTGGCTACTCCAAAGTAGCTGATAAAGCCGGCATTGTCAATACATGGCGCGGTTTTCCAACCGGTGGTTATACTCGTGTGATGGGGCAGTACAACTGGTATGCAAATACAGTGACTTACATGGTAAGAGCCGGGTATGCTTTTGACAATGCCAGTACCTTCAAAGGATTGAGTATCATGGGACGCTATGCATGGCAGGATTTTGACGATACCAAAGATGCTGTACCGGCTGATAGCGGAGCGTTCAATGTGGACATTCGTCAAAATCTAGGAAACGATGCACAGCTCAAGCTTCGTTTCGCGCGTGTAAATGCCGAAGACAACATCAAAAAATCAGACGGCTCTTTGAAGTCCGATTACTCCTACAGTGAGTACAGAGTCGAGTTGAACTACTTTTTTTAGTAGGTTTAAAGTCTTTTTTAGGTAAAATCGGGCAAAAAAATTTAGGATATACTCGTGAGCGCAATAGCATATAAAATAGGCGAAGATATAGTAGATACGCAAACAGCGCAGGAACTGCATGTAGAGGGAGAACCTATAGAGCTTGACAACTCTCCTGAATCTCTTGAGGTTTTGCGCCACTCTACAGCACACCTTATGGCACAGGCTATTAAACATTTGTATCCGGATGCGGAGTTTTATGTTGGGCCGGTTGTCAAAGAGGGCTTTTACTACGATTTCAAAACAAAAGAAAAAATAGGCGAAGAGGATCTCAAAAAAATAGAAAAAGAGATGATAAAAATCGCCAAGAAAAAGTACCCCATAGAGAAGTATACCATCTCCAAAGAAGAGGCTAAAGAGAAGTTCAAAGATGATCATCTCAAGCAAGAAGTGCTAAAAAACATTCCAAGTGACGAGGTCAGTATCTATAAGCAGGGAGATTTCGAAGATTTATGCCGAGGACCACATCTGCCTAATCTTGGACTTATTCGTAACTTCAAACTTACGAAAGTATCGGGTGCATACCTTGGCGGAGACAGCAAAAATGAGATGCTGACACGCATCTATGGCATTGCTTTTGCCGACAAAGAGAGTCTCAAAAAGCATATGGATATGCTTGCCGAAGCTGCCAAACGTGACCATAGAAAGATAGGGCAGGAGATGAAGCTTTTCACTTTCCGCGAGGAGGTGGGAGCCGGCTTTCCTATCTGGCTGCCAAATGGTGCGCGTATGCGAAGCCGTCTTGAGCAGCTGCTTTTCAAAGCGCATAGAAAGCGCGGTTATGAACCGGTACGTGGACCTGAGATGCTTAGAAGCGACCTTTGGAAAGTTTCCGGACACTACCAAAATTACGGCGAGAACATGTACTTTACCAATATCGATGACGTGGAGTTCGGGGTCAAGCCGATGAACTGTGTCGGACACATCAAGGTTTATGAGGATGAACTGCACTCTTATCGTGATTTGCCTATCAAGTATTTTGAGTATGGTGTGGTGCATCGACACGAGGCAAGCGGCGCGCTCCACGGACTTTTTCGAGTGCGTGAATTTACGCAAGACGATGCGCATATCTTTTGTAGAGCCGACCAGATAGAAGAGCAGATTATCGAGATTATCGATTTTATAGACAAGATTATGAGTACATTTGGCTTTGAATATAAAATGATGCTCTCTACAAAGCCGGAAAAAGCTGTCGGTAGCGATGAAGTGTGGGAAATCTCTACAAATGCACTTAGAGCCGCGCTGGAGAGACACAATCTCTCTTACGACATCGATGAGGGAGGTGGTGCGTTCTACGGTCCGAAAATCGACATCAAAATAACCGATGCGATAGGGCGTGAATGGCAGTGCGGGACGGTACAGCTAGACTTCAACCTGCCGGAGCGTTTTCATCTTGAGTACAATGCCGACGATAATGAAAAGGTGCAGCCTGTTATGATTCACAGAGCGATTCTTGGATCGTTCGAGCGCTTTATAGGGATTTTGACCGAGCATTATGCCGGAGAGTTCCCGATGTTTATTGCGCCTACACAAGTTGCAATAATTCCTATCGCAGAGACACATAAAGAATATGCTAAGGAAATACAAGGTAAACTTATAGATATTGGTGCCGACAGCGAGATTTATGCCAAGAACGAGTCGCTCAACAAGCGCATCAGGACTGCAGAAAAGGCACGAACGCCGATGCTCATTATCTTAGGAGATGAAGAGGTGCAGAACAAAACGATAGCGGTTCGTGACAGACGCTCGCGAGAGCAGTACAATTTGAGTGAAGAGGAGTTCCTCAAGCTCATACAAACTAAAATAAACGAGGTTAATTTTTGAGTAGTAAGAAAAAGCAAGACAACGTCATCATGAATGATGACATTCGTGTTCCCGAGGTACGATGTAACATAGACGGCGGCGAAAGCCTTGGCGTAGTGCCGACTGATGTAGCGATGGAAAAAGCGAATGAACTGGGTATGGATCTAGTTCTTATCGCTCCCCAGGCAAAGCCGCCGGTAGCCAAGATTATGGACTATGGAAAGTACAGATACCAAGCGGAGAAAAAACTCAAAGAGCAACGTAAAAATCAGACGAAAATCGATGTCAAAGAGATCAAACTGTCGGTTAAAATAGCCGATAATGATATTGCATACAAAGTCAAGCATGCAAGAGAGTTTCTCGAAAAAGGCAAACATGTAAAATTTCGTGTATTCCTTCGTGGTCGGGAGATGGCACATCCCGAAGCGGCGAAAGAGGTTTTAGAAAGAGTCTGGCCTATGATAGAAGATATAGCGGAAATGGAAAAACCTCCAAAATTTGAGGGGCGTTACTACAATATGTACGTCGTTCCAAAAAAAGAGCTGCAACAAGGCAAAAAATAATCACTTGAGAGCTTTTGCTCTCAATCTTCTAAAAAATACTCTCTACTTTACTTTTTTCATTTTTCTAATGCCGATACAAAACTTTTTTGTTGTTTCTTCTCGTTCGTTCATTTTTCATTAATCAAAAATCAGTGAATTTTTTGTATAATTACAAACAATAATCATAAGTATAATTATTACTTATATGATAAGGAGTCGGTATGAAAAGAAGGTTATCTTGGTGGCAAGGCGGCATACTTATGGCATTGCTGCTGCTGTTTACATTTTCGACATTTGGAGCGGGGCGACCACTCGGTGCATCGACATATGTGCCCTATTTTGCCGGTATTTTGTTTGATCTCGATCCGGAAAAATATCCCTATTTGAAAGAGGTACATAATGCCGGAGCGTGGGAGGGGGTAATGCTGCTTGGTGCATTGCTTGGTGGATTTGTGACATCGATTTTTATAACAAAATCCTTTCGTTTGAGTGTCATTCCAACTGGATGGAAAAAGTACAAAAACAACTCTGTTGTTTCTCGTTTGGTCTGGAGTTTTGTCAGTGGATTTTTACTTATTATCGGTGCAAGATTAGCTGGAGGCTGTACAAGTGGGCATTTTCTCAGTGGAATGAGTCAAACGGCAATCAGCAGTATGATTTTTGGTGGAGTCGTTTTGGTAACATTGGTAGTAACGGGAAAAATTTTCTACAAAAGTGAGGCAAACGAATGATATTAGATAGAATAGAGACAATGTTTACAACCGTTGCCAATGAGCCTCATGGCTCTGTTTGGACGGTTTTGTTCATAGGGTTTTTGTTTGGGGCTATTATCCAGTACACTCGTGTAGACAAGTTTGAAAAAATTGCAGGTTTTGCCATGCTAAGAGATACGGTAGTGCCGAAAATGCTCTTTTTGGCTATAGGTTTAGCAAGCATTGGACTTTACTTCCTTGTAGAGGCAGGATATGCTTCGTATCATATCAAGCCGTTGATGCTTGGAGGCATAGTGCTTGGAGGGATTATTTTTGGAGTGGCTATGACAATTTTCGGAAAGTGCCCGGGAACGGGTCCTATCTCCATTGCAGAGGGGCGTATCGACGTTTTGGTAGGTGCCATTGGGGGAATCCTTGGCGGTTTGGTTTTTACACTCTATTTTGACAAATTTAAAGTACTAATGGGAGAGAATCTTGGTAAACCGACATTGTTGGAGTATTTCGAAGGACATGAAACACTTACGATTCTGATTTTTGGCATCGGACTGGTTATTATAAGTATTATGATTCCGCTTCGACAGGAGTTTGACGAAGCGGATTTGGAAAAGCTCAAAGAGCTTGAAGAGTCAGACAAGTAGAGCTTGAAGACGCTGCGTATCCATCTCATTTTTATGAGCTTGGGTATATAAAGTGCTCTGCTCTAACAATCCCTCTTTTTCTAAAAGGGCTACGCTTTTAGCCATATCTGTATCTGCCATTTGCGAATAGGCGGCAAGTGTATTGGTTCTTGATACTAACAAATTATTTATACTCGATACATACTCGTTGATACCGCTTCCAATCTCTTGTGCCGCACTTTCGATACTCTTTAAAAATTCTTCCATAGTGTTCGTATCTCCAAGGGAGAGTGCATCTGGGGAAAGCTTTGAAATATGGAGGTTTTGCATGTCACTTCCAAAAAGGGGTTTGTTTTGAAATGTTGCGCTTTGTATCGCATCGTGTATGGCATTTTTTTGTGCCGTGAACTCTTTTTGGAGCATTGCACGTTGATCGCTGTTAAGTGAGGCGGAGTTTGCGCGCACGTTGAGTTCTTGCAGTTTTGTCGCACCATTGGAGATATTTTGAAGGACCCCATCGGCTATTTGAAGCATGGCAATGGATTCGTTTGCATTTTGCACGCTTTGACTCATTACCGAAGCATCGCTAAGAAGAGCCTCGGCTATTTGCATCATTGCCGCATTGGAGATTTTTATTTTATTGCCGCTTGAGAGCTCTTCTATGCTCTCTTTTTCTTTTTGTTTGTGTGTATTTATGGAGAGTAAAGAGTTTGGTGCTGTTTTGCTGACATTCATGATCTCTCCTTTTGTTTGACTTTTTGCATGTAGAGGTTCATACAAACGATTATAAAGCAAAGTAGCTTTAACTCTTCCTAAAAGAGCATGCTATTTTTTTAGCAGCTCTTTGATTGTCTCTTCGTCGATACGGTCGTTTTCATATTTGACGACGATGAGTTCTTCTGTATGGTTTGTGTAGAAGTCGTTGATACCTTCAACATCTTTAAGAGAGAGAAGTTTTTCCGGGTCGTACTCATGCATATTCAAAAAGAGGTTCGCGCGCAGTGCCGGGTTTCGCATACCCAGTATCCAGATTATCCAAAAAAGAGAGACAATCAAAACGGCAATGGAGACACCCTCTTCGCCAAATTTTTGGTACAACCATCCACCAACTGCACCACCGAGGAAAATTCCGACATAGGCAAATGTGTTTGCAACACCGAGTGCGGCACCCTTTTGATGCACTTTGGCAAACTTACTGACAAAGCTTTGCAAAAGCGGCTCAAACATGTTAAACCCTATGAAAAAGCTGACCGCCCCGGCTGCAAAGAGGTAGAAGTTGTCGGTAAAGCCCATCAGTAAAAATGCAACGATTATGAAAAGAATGGAGAGAATAAAAACCTGTTTTCCTTTGCCGTATTTTTCGCCAAATACAGCAGCAGGTCCCATCGCTAAAATACCAAAAACTACGGCAGGCAGGTAGACTTTCCAGTAGTCTATCGTCTCCATACCGAATTTGTTTTTTAGTAAAATCGGGATGAGAAAAAATGCTATAGCCATTGTCGAGCTGTGAAATAAAAAGGTTACATACATGCGAACGAGATCTTTGTCTTTAAAAACCTCTTTGACTTTGGCTTCCTCTTCGGAGTAGTGATGAACGATTTTTGGAGGTTCTGGAACCGCTGTAAAGAGAATGACAAGAGCAAAAAGCGCTAAAGCCGCTGTGAGCCAAAAAAGTGCACTGACACTCCAAATACCCGCTATCGTCGGTCCTATAATCATCGCCGCTGCAAAACTCATCGCAATGACCATGCCCATAATTGCCATAGCGTGTGCACGCTCATCTTCGCGTACCTGATCGGCTATCATCGCCGTTACGACACTGCCGATTGCTCCAGCACCTTGTAAAAAACGTCCCACGAGAAGCATGTTGATGTCGGTTGCGATCGCGGCTATAACCGAACCGGCTGCAAAGGTAAGCAGACCGATAAGCAGCGTCTTCTTACGTCCGATCTTATCACTGAGCACTCCAAAAGGCACTTGAAAGAGTGCTTGTGTGAGTGCATAGCCGCCGAGTGCGACACCTGCTAAGAAAGCGTTACCGCCGGGCAGGTCTTTTGCGTATTGCGACAATACAGAAAGAACGATAAAAAGCCCGAAAAACCGAAGCGCCACTATCAGTGAGAGTGGTAAAACCTTTTTAATCATGAAAATCCTTTAATATGTTAAAATTCTATCAAAATTATAGAGCAACGCCTATTTAAAAAGTGTGCCATAAGTAAATGAAACCAAATGTTTAAGGAAAAATTTTGAAACTTATACTTGCAACAGGGAACCAAGGGAAGGTAAGAGAGATCAAAGAGTATTGCGACACATTCGAAGTGATTCCCTATACGGAGCTTATCGAGCCTTTTGAGATTGTCGAAGATGGAAATACATTCAAACAAAACGCCATTATCAAAGCAGAGGCGGTTTATAATGCGCTTGGACGTGAGGATGTGGTCGTCTTGGCAGATGACAGCGGTATTAGTGTCGATGCGCTTGGTGGAGAACCGGGTATTTACTCCGCGCGTTATGCCGGCGAAGATGCAAGTGACAAGGATAACCTTTTCAAACTAGTAGAGGAGCTCAAAAAAAGAGCTCTAAAGAGTTCGCCGGCACACTATACGGCGGCGATGGCACTTGTTTCGAAAAATGGAGTACAGACGGTGCATGGTTGGATGTATGGAGAGGTAATCGACACACCAAGAGGAGAGAATGGGTTTGGGTATGATCCTATCTTCATTCCCGAAGGATTTACAAAGACACTCGGAGAGCTAGAGAGTGATGTGAAAAAAGAGCTTTCTCATCGCGCCAAAGCGTTGAGTCTGGCAAAGATGTTTCTGCGGACTATAAAACTTTAGAGCCGACATTGTAAAGCAGGTTATCCACCGCTTTGAAAAATTTCGCGATTTTCGTTTTGTATGTACGTACCGTTTTCATCATTGACTCCTTGTGAAAACTTGCTATAACATAGCTAAAGCAAGGAGTGTTCCAGTGATATTTTTAAAAAAGCAGCAGTAGCAAAAGACCAAAAGCGATGCGGTAGATGCCAAAAGGAACGAAGGTAAAGCGCTCCAGATACGCCATAAAGAGCTTGATGCTGGCAAAAGCGACGAGGAATGCAGTTACAAAGCCGACTGCAAGAGGTGCTGTTTCTGCATGTAGAAACTCTTTATAGTGTTTAAGCAGGTCGTATGCCGTAACGGCTCCCATAACGGGAAAGGCAAGCAAAAAGCTAAACTCTGCACTCGCTTTTCTATCTAGTCCCGCCAACAAAGCACCTATAATGCTCGAACCCGCCCTGCTTGTACCGGGAATAAGCGCGAAAATCTGTGCGATGCCAATGAAGAGTGCTTGTTTGAGTGAAACTCCTTCAACGTCATGGACCAAATGGCGCTCTTTAGGGATGTAAAACTTCTCCACAAGTAAAAAAACGACTCCACCCGTTATAAACATAAGAGCGACTACGTGAACACTAAAAAGAGACTTGATTTGATTTGCAAATAAAAAACCGACAACGGCAATGGGCAAAAAGGCTACGAAAATTTTTATCCAGAGTTTTGCATGTGAAAAAGAAAACTTCTCTTTGTAATTGAAAAAGACGGCAAGAATGGCAGCAAACTGGATGATGACTTCATAGGCTTTGGTAACGCTTGTCTGCTCAATGCCTAAAAATTTGCTGGCAACGATAAGATGCCCGGTAGAGCTAATAGGCAAAAACTCGGTAAATCCTTCGATAGTTCCGAGAATAACGCTTTGTATGAGTGTCATTAAAGTTCCTTAAATTATCGCGTTATTATAGTATAATTCTCCTATGGCTAAGAAAAATAAAAAATTTACAAAAATCAATCAAAAAATCAAAAAATATTTTGACAACGATCCTTTCGATATAGGGATAGAGCGTGTAAGCAGTGAAACACTCAGCGAGTTGATGCACACGCTTGGGATTTATGACATAGAGTATGACAAAGCCTCTATGCTCAAAGCCGTGCGTCATTTATGGTCGAGCGCGGATGCGGTGGTAAGAGAGCAGATTTTGGAGTTTTTTGAACAAAACGGAAAAATCTACAAATCCGACAAAATCAAAGAGCCGCTAGGCGATAAAATGGACAAGCTTAATGAGTTTTTCGAAGAGTTAGGTGTAGATGTCGATGAGGCAGCAGAGCTGTTTGAAGCCTTCAAAGAGGTGCGCAGCAAGAAGATTACACTTGCGAAAGTGAAAAACAAACTTGAACTGCTTCGTTTTGAGAAAAAGCGACTGGAGATAGAGAGGAGGTGTGACGGGACGTTTGATTTGGATGATCGCTTCGAGTTCTATGCACCGATGCGGTATGAGGTGTTTGAGGAGTCCTTTTCCAAAATAGAGCTTTTACACACAAAGCCCTATACGTTGGAGTTTTTGAAAAACACGCCTACAGAGGAGATAGTAGAAAAGATAGAGCAGGACAAACAAACAGCCAAAGAGAAGCGCCAAAAAGAGCTGGATGAGTTTCTTTCATCGCTGAAAATACCGCATAAGTATTTGGAAAAAGGGGAGATGCTCCATGCACTCAAAGCATCTTCAGGCGATACAAAGCTAGCCTACCCACCGCTAAAGGTGCGTGAAATCAAAAAGATTTTGAGTCAAATGGTAGAGATCAAAGAGGCAAAACTTGAGCGCGATGAGTTTTACTTCACTATAGATACCACGCTTACGCTGCCTGTAACACACGACACACTCTCTTACGA
>JALWLR010000090.1 GCA_027084065.1 Helicobacteraceae bacterium
GAGAATAACCAAGCAGTGTTAAAAGTGCTGCCAGTACATCAAGATTGACATCGATAGAAAAGAGACTAATAGCCCCAAGAGCTATGGAGACATCATGCACCAAAGCCAATATGGAAGCAACGGCAAATCGCCATTCAAAACGAAAAGCGACATAGATCAAAATCGAAGCAATTGCCAAAAACATTGCCATAAGCCCTTTTTCTCTTAGCTCGCTTCCTACTTTTGGGCCTACGATGTCTACCCGGCGAATTTCGAAATCTCCTGTTCCGGCAAGCTGCTTTCGTACCACATCGCCAATATCCTGCTTGACATTTTTCGATGATGTTTTCATCCGTATGATAACCTCATCGGGCGAACCGAATTCCGTTATACTCGCATCGGCAAACATCGGATTCTCTTTGAGCTTTTTGCGCATCTGTGCAATCGGTGCTTTTTTGTCATACTTTACCTGCACTATGGTTCCACCTGCAAAGTCTATACCGTAGTTCAGTCCCTTTGTTGCCAAAAGAGCATATGAAGCGAGTATAAGCATTATGGAAATCGCCATAGCGATTTTTGATTTCCCCATAAAGTCATAGGGTCTGGTATATTTGAAAAATTCCATCTTTACACCTTTATCCCAAACCAAAAGTGCTTGTCGTTACTCTTGGCGATTCTTTTTTCCAGCATCTGGTAAATACCGTGTGTACCTAAAATGGCCGTCAGCATAGAAGCCAAAATACCTATACTCATAGTGATGGCGAAACCTTTGATCGCTCCCGTACCGTATACATACAAAACAACGGCTGCAATGAGTGTCGTAATATTGGCATCCAAAATGGCACTCATGGCATTGGCATATCCCTCCTCTATTGCTTTATGGATGGATGCGCCTTCATACAAAAGTTCTCTAATTCGTTCATTGATGATAACGTTGGCATCGACTGCCATCCCAACAGTAAGCACTATACCTGCCATTCCCGGAAGTGTAAGCGTCGCACCAAAAAGTGCCATAACCGCCAAAATCAAAAAGAGGTTCGCAACAAGTGCAATGTTGGCAATAACACCTGCCATACGATAGTACAGCACCATAAACACCATAACCAAAACAAATCCGCTAATGAGTGCAACTGTACTTGCTTTGATACTGTCTGCACCCAGACTCGGTCCGACACTTCTTTTTTCCAGCATATAAATAGGAGCAAGCAACGCACCGCTACGAAGTGCGATGGCTAGATCTTTTGCTTCAAGAACCGTATAGTTGCCGGAAATCTGTCCGCTTCCTCCACCTATACGCTCGTTGATACGTGGATCGGAGTAAACTTTTCCATCCAGTACTATAGCCAGCCGCTTACCGACGTTTTTACCGGTAAAGTCTCCAAATATCTCCGCACCTTCGGCATTGAGCGTAAAGTTGATAACGGGACGATTGTTCTGATCGAATCCGACATGGGCATCAGTCAGCATATCCCCTTCGATGATTGGAATCTCTTTGACAAGATACTTGCGTTTTGGATTTTTCACATCTTCTAAAATGATGTCTCCATACTCCGCTGCATCCGATGGACTCATAGTGTAGACACGGTCAGCTCGCTCTTCATCTACAGCCATAAGTTCAAGGCGTGCAGCTCTGCTTATGAGCTCACGAGCACGCTGCTCCTCTTCTGCTGTTTTAATGCCCGCAAGCTCGACAAGTATACTCCCGTCTCCTTGCTTGGCGACAAGTGGTTCGGAGAGACCGAATTGATCCAAACGGTTTCGAATCGTCTCAATAGCCTGATCTATCGCATGCTGCTTTGTCTTTGCAATCTCTTCGGGCGTCAAAGCAATATGCACATGCTCTCCTTCAATGGAGAATGTAATACCGTGAATACCCTTTAAGTACTCCTTTAGCTTTTGCTTGTCATCAGGATCAAGTAGCGTAAAATCGACACTTTTATCATCGAAGCGAAGATCATCGATGAGAATGTCGTTTTTCTCGCTAAATCGTTTGATGCTTGCCGCAATCGATTTGACATGTGACTTGACTGCCTCTTGCGTCTTTACACCAAGAAGCATATGCAAACCACCCTGCAAGTCAAGACCTAGTGTTACTTTTTTCCCCCATGAGGTATTTAAAAGTGAAGGAAGCGAAAAAGCGATGCCAAAAAGCAGTGCGAGTCCAAATATGATTACTCTGTAATTAAGCTTCATCCCCAAACTTTCTCAATACGAAATCTTTCTCTAGTCGGACAATCGTGTCTTCGTTGAGTTTCACTTTTAAAAACTTCTCTTCTACTTTGTAGACTTCCGCTATAAATCCGCCGGCAGTAACGATTTTGTCTCCTTTTTTCAGTGACGCAATCATCTCTTTTTTCTTCTTCGCCTCTTGTTGCTGCGGTCTGATGATTACAAAGTACATAATCGCAATCAAAAATACAAACGGAAGTAACTGTCCCAAAATCTCCATACATTACACCTTTAGGTAAATTTTTCGCTGATTATACTTAAAATATGCTAATACTTTGTATAATTCAACCTATGAAAACATTTTCACAACGAAAAATAGTGCAAAACCTGGGATTGGGGCTGGTTACGGCTTCTCTTTTTAGTGCTTTCATCTACTTAAGCGACATGGGCATTGAGTTAAAGTGGCTCAATACGCTAATGGCACTTGGAGCTTTTTGGCTGCTACTGCACATTCCAAAACAGGCAGTCCTTTTTTCCGGTTTTTTTATAGGGCTTTTTTGGTTCTACTGGGTCGGCTACAGTTTCAAATACACGGACATGCCCCTTGGCGTTCCCCTTGTTGCTCTTGCGTTTGCGTTTGCCTACATGCTGATTTTCGGTATCT
Source organism: Helicobacteraceae bacterium (assembly GCA_027084065.1). Lineage (GTDB taxonomy): Bacteria > Campylobacterota > Campylobacteria > Campylobacterales > Sulfurimonadaceae > S012-15. The sequence goes on from JALWLR010000090.1 coordinate 2,813, forward strand.
TGGCTTTGAGCGAGCGTGCTTGGGTACGAGCCATACTGCTGTTTGGACTCTCTTACGTCGTCATTCTCGATTTTAATTGGATGCAGCTAAGCCTTCCCTTTGTCGAAAGCTACATCGGCATTTACAAATGGCAGCTTGCCGTCGTACTGTTTGCTTTGAGCGCAGATGAATTCATACCGAAAAAACGCTATAAACCCCTTGCTTTGGCAGCACTTCTTTTTGCCATCAACTGGCAGGGCTACCCTCCAAGAGAGGATGCACCGTTAAAAATCAAACTCGTCGAAACACATATAGACCAAAGCCAAAAGTGGAAACACTCCATGCTGCTTCCAACTGTAGAGATGGTCTTTAAAGAGATAACAGATGCCACACAAGAGGGATACGACCTCATAGTGTTTCCCGAATCGGTACTGCCTCTTTTTTTAAACAAAAACAAAAAACTTCTTGAAGAGCTCCAGCTCCTTAGCTCCGACATCGACATCGTGCTGGGTGCACTACTGTATGAAAACGGTCATAATTTCAACGTTGCTTATCATTTTGACAAAGAAGGTCACTATGAAATAGCAAAAAAGGTTGTCCTCGTCCCCTTTGGGGAGTATATCCCACTGCCCGATTTTGCAAGAAAAATGATAAATGATGCCTTTTTCGAAGGTGGCAATGACTTTCTTGCCGCCAAAGAACCGACCGATTTTACAATAGAGGGTGTGAAATTTCGCGTCGCTATCTGTTATGAGGCTACGACCGATGCACTCTATGTAAACAATCCAAAATACATGATAGCCATCAGCAACAACGCATGGTTCGCCCCTTCCATAGAGCCAACACTTCAAAATTTACTGCTTCGATACTATGCGCGCAGACACGCTACGACGATCTACCACAGTGCAAACTACAAAGGCAGCGGGATAATTAAGTAACTATTTGTTATAATAAGTATAAAAAATCAGGTATTTGGATATGATCAATTTAAAAAACCCGGAACTCTACATCAATCGAGAGCTTTCGTGGCTCCAATTCAACACTCGTGTCCTCAAACAGGCGCAAGACACTTCTCTTCCGCCGCTGGAGCGACTCAAGTTTCTCGCCATATACGGTACAAACCTTGATGAGTTTTATATGATTCGTGTCGCAGGACTGAAAAAACTCTTTAACGCGGGCATCATCGTCTCCGGTCCTGATCGTCTCACACCCTTAGAGCAGCTCAAAAGCATACGGGAGTATCTCCACCGTGAACAACAGGTTGTCGAACACTGTAAAATTGAGATTTTCAAACAGCTAAAAGAGTATGGCATCAGTATCAAGCATTTTGACGAAGTGAGTACCCAAAAACGCCATATGCTCAATGAACGTTTTTTCAAAGACATCTACCATCTCGTCATTCCCATTGCTGTGGATTCTACCCACCCTTTCCCTCATCTTAATAACCTCAGTTTCGGTTTGGTCGTCAAGCTCAAAGATACCGAAAACAACGATATAGAGCGCTTTGGAATAGTTCGGATTCCTCGTGTTTTGGATCGTTTTATAGACCTTAAAGACGGAACGTTCGTTCCTATTGAAAGTGTTGTCGCAAAACACATAGACACACTCTTTCCGGGTTACGAACTTGTTAAACAGATGCCGTTTCGTGTTACGCGTAACGCCGATATCGCAATCGAAGAGGAGGAGGCGGACGACTTTCTTGAGATGCTTGAAGAGGGACTCAAACTTCGAAAAAAGGGAGAAATGGTGCGTTTGGAAGTCGGAGAGGGCGGCGATGCGGAGCTCATCGCATTTCTCAACCGCCATATAAATGTCTACAAAGATGACATCTATACTTTCAAAACATGTCTCAATCTCTCAAGTCTTTGGCAAATTGTCAACTCCAAAGACTTCGCGCACCTGCTACTGCCTCAGTTCAAGCCGAAAATTCTCCCTCCGCTTGATAGTGAAAATATCTTCACTGCAATGGAAAAAGAGGATTTACTGCTGTATCATCCTTATGAAAGTTTCGAACCGATCGTAAAGTTCATTCAAGATGCCGCAAAAGATCCTTCAGTCGTCTCTATAAAAATGACACTCTATCGTGCAGGAACGAACTCACCCATTGTCAAGGCACTGATGGAAGCAAGTGAAAGCGGTAAACAGGTAACGGTCATGGTCGAGCTCAAAGCTCGTTTCGATGAGGAAAACAACCTTGTTTGGGCAAAGGCACTAGAAAACTCGGGAGCACATGTCATCTACGGTATCAAAGGTTTCAAGGTACATGCAAAAGCGGCACTTGTAACCAAAAGAGTAGAAAGCGGACTCATCCAGTATGCTCATCTAGGTACAGGGAACTACAACCCAAGTACTGCTAAAATCTATACCGATTTTAGTTACTTTACAAGCAAAGAGAGCGTTACTGAAGATCTGACCCGATTTTTTCATTTTCTGACTGGATTTAGCAAAAAGGGCAAACTCAACGAACTCTATATGTCTCCTTCACAGATAAAACCGAAAATCCTCTCTTTGATTCAAAACGAAGCTCGTAAAGGAGAAGAGGGTCACATCATTGCAAAAATGAACTCCTTGGTGGATGAAGATGTCATACGCGCACTCTACAAAGCATCCATTGCCGGCGTAAAAATAGAGCTCATCATCCGAGGTATTTGCTGCTTGCGTCCAGGAATCAAAGGTGTAAGTGATAATATTCGCGTTATCTCCATTATTGGCAAATATCTTGAGCATCCGCGTGCATTCTACTTTAAAAACGATGCCGCCCAAGTCTACATCTCCAGTGCCGACTGGATGCCAAGAAACCTTATACGACGCATTGAACTGCTTACGGCAATAAAAGAGGAAGCTCCCAAGCAAAAGATCATTCAGATTCTCAAGCTTCAGTGTGCAGACAATGCAACAGCACATGAGCTTCAAAGTGATGGAAACTATATCAAACTCAAACCAAAAGATGGACAAAAGCCTATAAACAACCACAAACTACTTGAAGAGTATGTCAACAAAATCGCAAAAGCGACAAAAAAAGACACTCCAAGTCAAGTTCAACAACTCGCCCAACGACTATTTATAGAAAGCTAAAAGGAGATAAAATGATTCATGACTACAAAGAAATTACACCAAAAATCGGAGAAAAAAGCTGGATTGCCCCAAGTGCCGACGTTAT
>JALWLR010000091.1 GCA_027084065.1 Helicobacteraceae bacterium
GGTTAAAAAGTAAACTTTTTTTACTGTTCATATTCATTACCGTTGGATTGCTCGTTTTGGGGCTGATGGGTGCGATCAACACACAATCGATGAAGAGCCGCATAGATGCTCTTTATTTTGGTACGCTTATTCCTGTAACGGAGTTAAACGATATTTTGTATGCTTACAATGCCGAGATTCTTCCCTCCACTTACAAAGTGAAAAATGCCCTTATCGATCCTGTCGCATTTGAAGAGGATGTACAAAGAGCACTTCTTAACATCAAAAAAAGATGGCAAAGCTATAAGAGTCACTATAAAACGGAAGAAGAACTTTCCTATGTACTCTATGCCACGAGCGAAATCGAAAAAACGAACGACTATTTTTACAAGTTGCTTGCCGCTTCGAAGGTTGGGTTGAATATGCAAAAACTTTCCATCCCTCTACTCGATAAAAAAATAGAGCATATCAACATCGTTTTAAAAAGATTGCTTGATTATGAAATAAGCGATGCACGTTTTGAGAGAAAACTCTTTTTGCAAAACTATACGAGCATGATGCGTAAAATGGGAGTGATGCTCTTTTTTATAATCCTTGCCATACTTGTTGTGACCTACAGTGTATTTAAAAGTATACAAAAAGAGCATACAAAACTTGAAGCATTGACAAAAAAACTCAAGTTGCTTAACAAAAAACTGGAAAACGCCTCCTATACCGATTCTCTGACGGGATTACATAACAGACGCTACTTCAACTATATTTTCGAGCGTGAGCTCAGACGTGCAAAACGGGAGAAGAAGTATGTAACATTTATGATGATCGATATTGATTACTTCAAACAGTACAATGACACGTATGGGCACATTGCCGGAGATCATACACTCAAGATTGTCGCACAAGTCATCAAAAGCTGTTTTAAAAGACCGAGTGATTTTGTTTTTAGACTTGGAGGCGAAGAGTTTGGTGTTTTGCTGCTTGATACCGATGAGATAAACAGTGCTCGCCTTGCAAAAACATTGTGTAAGAAAGTCAAAGAGCAGGGTATAGAGCACAAAGCATCCAAAGTGGCAGATGTCGTAACGATCTCTGTCGGGGTTGTCAGCTGTATAGCCGATGAGATGCTTCAAGGGGACGATCTACTGAAAAAAGCGGATGAAATGCTCTATAAAGCCAAAGAGAGCGGACGTGATCGCTATATGATTAGCAGTGAAATATTTAGCGCTTCAGAAGAAGCAAATGATTCTCATCATCATGCCGCGTAAGATTACTTTTTAAAGGAGAAACCCTCTTTTTGCAATGCCTCTTTGAGTCTGTCGTGAACCTCTCCTTGAAACTCCATCCATCCCTCTTTGAAGCTTCCTCCACATGCAAGAGTCGATTTGAGTTTTTTTAGGAGTTTGCGGGCTTCTTGAGTCGGTAGAAAAAATTCGCCTACAAGTGTGACCGTTTTGCCTTTGCGTTTTTCTTTTTGAAAAACGAGTTTGTGCTTTTTTGGTTCAAGAAAAGATTCTTCTTTACTCTTTTTTTCGTCAAGAAGTGCCCATTCGTCATCGAAAGAGGCACCGATGGAGAGGTCGAGTTTCGTGCCTCTGCCCATTAGAGGATGACCTCTTGATGTAAAACACTCATATTGGGTTTGAAAAGTCCAACTTCAACGCAGGCACTTACACTTGCGAGTGTGTCTCTTTCTTTGTGGTAAAGGACTATGAAAACTTCGTCGCCGGGCTGTAGAAAATTAGTCTCTCCAAAATGGGTATAACGCGTGGCACCAATGGAGATAATGGCTTTTTTAGGGTAGTTACACGCTTTTATGTATTCAAGGATTGGTTCAAGAGGACCGTTGTCTTGTTGAGTGTTTATCTGGTTTTTCATCCAGTTAAGCAATTTTTCGTAAAGGTAGCTGTATCCGTTGAGTTCTACATCTTCGCCGTACTGATAAACCTCATTGTTTCGTTTGAGAAAACTGACTATTTTATAGCTGTCTTTTATGCCGCCGATTGTGTACTTGTCTATGGGGATATGAAGCTCGGCTATTCCCTTGGAGTGTGCGCCCCAGTTTTTTTTCTCGCTTATTTTTTTCGCTCCCTTGCGTCGGATGCTGCAGTCGTTATAGGCGCAGAAGTGTGTTGGTTTGATAGCGGAAACTTTTTTGTTTTCGTATGTCAGTTCGCAGATGATGGCTACTTCTGGCTCGGCTTGAACATTTTCCGTAGCGTTTGGCAGGCGGATGGTTGTAGAACTAAGAGGATTGATACTTAGCTGTTCGGAGGCTATGTCGCACTCACACGGCAGATAGAAGGGAAACATCCCCTTTGGTGCCGCTTCATCTTCTGTTACAACATCTTTAAAGTCCTCCTCTTCGCCTGCCTGATCAAGATGCAGAGCGAAGTTTCCGGCTATGCCAAGACCCAAATACTCTCTATAGAGTTCCATTGGCCTTCGCCTCCGCATACTCTTCGTAAGTTCCTTTGAAGTCGGTAAAGGTACCGCCTGGGTGCAGCTCTATAACACGGTTTGCAAAGGCATCGAGAAGCTCACGGTCGTGTGAAACACAGATGACGTTGCCTTTGAAGTTGTAGAGCGCTTCGCCGAGTGCGACGATGGATTCTAAGTCGAGGTGGTTGGTCGGCTCATCCAGAACGAGGAAGTTGCCGCCTTCGAGCATAAGCTTGGAGAGCATCATTCTATGTTTTTCGCCTCCTGAGAGATTTTTGATGCTTTTTTCCTGCTCTTCGCCGCTAAAGAGCATACGTCCAAGGGCGTTGCGTATCTCGCCTACGTCACGCTTTGGATCGAACGCTCGTAGCCAGTCGTAGAGAGTCTCCTCTCCTTGAATGAGATCGACCGTATCTTGAGGGAAGTAGCCTGGCTGAATCGTTGCCCCCCAAAACACTTCGCCTCCACAACTTGGTTTGAGCTCTTCCATGATGATTTTAAGGAGTGTCGTTTTTCCTACACCGTTTGGACCTATGAGAGCAATTTTTTCATAAGGTACGACTTTGAAGTCGATGTCGTCGAAGACTTTGTTATCTCCATATGCATGGCAGACATGGCGCACTTCAAGTGCTTCGTCTCCTATGTCGCGTTTTGGTTTGAAAACAATGCTTGGATCTCGTCTTGAGCTTGGTTTGATGTCTTCTATGTTAAGCTTTTCAAGCTGCTTTTGTCTGGAAGTTGCCTGTTTCGCCTTTGAAGCGTTGGCGCTAAAGCGGCGAATGAAGGCCTCAAGCTGCTCTTTTTCTTTTTGCTTTTTTTGGTTTTCAAGCTCCATTTGCTTTGCCATGACGTTTGCAGCCAGATACCAGTCGTCATAGTTTCCGGTAAACTCACGGATTTTTTGATAATCTACGTCGAGTATGTTGGTCACGACTGCGTTGAGGAAGTGCCTGTCATGAGAGATGACAACCATAGTTCCCTCATGGCGTTTAAGCTCATCTTCAAGCCAGCTGATGGTCTCTATGTCGAGGTTGTTTGTCGGCTCATCGAGGAAAAGCACATCGGGTTTTGGAAAGAGTACCTGCGCTAGGAGCACTTTGAATTTGTCCGCGCTATCTAGCGTACTCATAAGGTCATAATGCTTCTCTGCCGGTATGCCGACGTTTTCAAGGATTTTGGCGATGTTGACATCGTACTCGTAAGTCGGATCCTCTTCGACACATATAGTCTCCAATTCCGCAAGACGATTGTTTACCGCATCATCTTCGAAGTCGCCTTCAGCATAAAGCTTTTCTTTCTCTTTGATGGCGTCATAGAGCCGTTTGTTTCCATACAGCACGGCATCCATGATCGTATAGTCATCAAAAGCGTTTTGGTTCTGGCGAAGTACGCCTACTTTAAGACCCGGTTCGATGATGACCTCTCCGTCATAGTCTTTGATCTCTCCGCTTAAGATTTTCAAAAAGGTCGTTTTTCCAGCTCCGTTTGCGCCGATAAGACCGTAACGTTTATGTCGGTCAAGCTTGAGATTTATGTCTTGAAAAAGGACGCGACTGCCAAATCGCATTGTTAAGTTTTGTACTGTTACCATAGTTTTATTACACCTGTAAATTTTTTTGCAATTATAGCTAACATCTGATAAAATGTTTCCATGCAGATACGAGAGATAAGCCTAAAAGAGCTCTATGAAGCTTATGAATTGGTAAAAAAGATATATGACATTCCCTACGAACTCTTCGAAGACCGCATTTATGAGATGCGTGATACCTATAAAATGATAGGCGTATTTGAAAAAGAGCGCCTTTTGGCATATGCGGGAGTGGAGATCAAAACAACCCTCAAAGAGGGACGCCACATCCGCGTATACGAGCTCACATCCGTCGATGAAAAAAGCCTTCAAGAGCTTCAAGACTATTTAAAAGATTATGCGAAGATTTCGATGGCAAAGAAGGTGGTATATGAATAGTTTTTGATCACTCAAGGAAGCATTTTGTGTATTAGTACCATCATATAAAAAGACGTGTTAAAACGCTATGTTTCCAGTAACATATACAAATACAAAATCTTTAAGAATTAAGAATTATGAATGATTTCAAGTAAAAATATTGTAGAATGCAAAATTGATAATAATTAATGCACAAAAATTTATCATGTTAACACTATTTTTATCCTTTTAACTGAAATTACATCAAATGCGTGCTAATAAATAAGAGCCTCGCCATCTAGCTTACTGAAGTTATGGGGGCGCAGATTGAACACTCGCAGTTGAACAGCGCTGTGCATCAGGTAATAAGCGAATGGAAGGAGAACTTCATAATGTGTCCTTTTCATATGATTATAAAAGACAAGCGAGAACCTAATTTATGTCAAAAGTAAATCAAGTTGAAAAAATATTACAAGAGATTGATGCTACAAAGTTTCACAAGCTTGTGGACAGTTTTTTATTTAAAAAATTTTCTTATGATATCCATTCAAATGGCACAAAACTTGGGGAGAATAAGCCAACAAAAGGCACTCCGGATAGTTTTGCAGTTCTAGAAAATGGCCACTATGTGTTTATGGAGTACACAACACAAAAAACAAACGTCACTGAAAAATTTTTGAAAGACTTAGAAAAATGTTTTGACGAAGAGAAAACAGGAATACCTGTAAATCAAATTGAAAAAATCGTTTTAGCTTGCAATTCAGACCTCAGGCCAGAGGATATTAGAATACTTTCTGATTACTGTAAATCAAGAAATATTGGTTGCGCTTTTTTTGGAAATTCATCAATAGCAAATGAGTTGACTAATACCTACCCAACGATTGCAAAAGAATTTTTAGGTATTTCTATAGATAGTGGTCAGATTTTAGATTACGACGATTTTATAAAAACATATGACGCTAATAAATATTCTACTTCTTTGAATACTACATTTCAAAATAGAGAAACTGAAGTTGAGAAATTTAATAAGTGTCTAAATTCCAATGCAATTGTTTTAGTTACAGGAGCATCAGGTGTTGGAAAAACAAAATTTGCGCTTGAATCTTGCAGACAATATTCAGGAGAACATGGTTTTGTTTTCAAAGCCATCTTGAATAGAGGCGTAAATATCTTTGACGATATTAAAGCATATTTCGATGAGGAGTCTGAACGTTATCTTGTTTTAATTGATGACGCAAATAGGGTTCATACTGCTTTAGAGTATTTTCAAAATTATTATGGGGATAAAATTAAAAATGGTAGTCTGAAGATTGTCGCTTCCGTGAGAGACTACGCTAAAGAAAAAATTATCTCTAAAATGCCAAATAACATTAGTCATACTGAGATTGAATTAAAACGGCTAAAAGATGAATCAATTCAAGATATTGTAAAACAAGAATATAACATCATCAATACTGCATACCTTGAAAGAATTACAGACATATCACAAGGAAATCCCCGCTTGGCACTTATGGCGGCTTCAATTGTAAAAAAGCAAAACAGACTCGATGCTATATATGATGTAACGACTATTTATGATGAATATTTTTCAAAAGTAAAAGAAGAATTAAT
>JALWLR010000092.1 GCA_027084065.1 Helicobacteraceae bacterium
TATATTTTCATCAAAAATCTCTATTTTTAAATAAAACATTGTATCTTTTTTAAACTTAATCTTTTTGTGTATAAACTTTTTTACTCTTAATGTTCTTGTATTATAATGGCGAAATAATTTTTCAAAGGACTCTTTTGGTAACTATAGCCGGCAGTGGGATGGGACCTTATGATTTTAGCAACATAAACCTTGACTTGACACGGTTTGAGCTGATATTTTGCGATAAAAACTACAAAACCGATCTTCCAAATGTCATCCAAGGAAGCTTCAAAGAGGTAAAAGAGCAGCTTCTTGCCAATTTAGAAAAAAACATCCTGTATGTCGTTAGCGGTTCACCATTTTTTTTCTCCGGAGCAGCTGTGATTATCACTATGGCGAAGAAGCAAAACATCCCTTTTAGGATCATCGACAACACATCCAGCCTCTCTTATATGCTCTCCTATGTGGGCGTAGCGCTGACAAAAACAGCCATAGCCTCTTTGCATGGTAAAAATGAAGTAGATCTGGAAAACTTCTTAACCAAAGAGTACACCTTTTTTGTCTGTGATGAAAACACACCCAAAAACCTCTCTCGCATTATGCACTATCTTGAGAAAAAAGATGTCACCATCACTGTTGGAGAGCGATTTGGCTATGAAGATGAGCGCTTTTATGAAGCAAGCTTAGAAGAACTGTTACAAAACCCGCCAAAAATGCCCTACTCTCTGCTACTTCATCGCAACTTCACGCCACCCCCGCCTATCTCAAGTGAAGAGGAGATAGAGCACGAAAACGGGATGATCACCAAAACCTACAAACGCCATCTCAGCCTACAAAACCTCAACTTAGAGCCAAATATGCTGCTGTGGGATATAGGTGCCGGAAGTGGTAGTGTGAGCATAGATGGGTATAAACGCTACAAAGTACGAACCGTCATGTTTGAAAAAAATGAAAAAAGAGCCGCTATGATAGAGCGTAACTTAACCAAACACAAAGTAGTGGATACCAAGCTCTATATCGGTGAAGCAAGCGAGCTTTACAGGCAAGAAAAAAGCACCCCGCAGCGCATCTTTGTCGGTGGCGGAGGAGAGAAAGTTATAAATGAGCTTGACTATCTTTATGATCGACTATCTGATGGCGGCAGACTTGTAGCCAACTTCGTGACACTCCAGCACCTTACAACCGCTATAAATGTCTTAAAAAAATCAAGCATCCCTTTTGAGATCAAGTCCATCTCCCTTACTACCTACAAAATGTCGCTGCTACTACCTGAGCCTGAACGCGTGATGCATCAGATCATTATAGACAAGGAAACCAATGATACACTTCGTTAGTGCGGGTCCCGGCGATCCTGAACTTATAACCGTCAAAGGGATGAGAGCTTTGCAAAATGCCGATGTAGTGCTCTATACAGGCTCACTTGTACCTAAAGAGCTACTTACTTGGTGTAAAAAAGAGTGCATCATCGAAAACTCAGCAGATATGGAGTATGAGGAGATCTTTGCTTTTATGCAAAAATATCATCATAAAAACTTCGTTCGTCTCCATACCGGAGATGTGAGCCTCTACTCCACACTGGCTAAACAAGTGGCTTTTTTAGAAGAAAACTCCATAAAGTACGATGTCATTCCCGGCGTTACCGCCGCTTTTGCCGCTGCAGCATCATGTGGCATTGAGTTTACCGTTCCGGGAGTTTCGCAAACACTCATCCTCACTCGCATAGAGGGTAAAACACCAAATCCGGAAAAACTCACCCAACTTTTAAGCAACAAACACTCATCCTTTGCCTTTTATCTCTCCATCAGACTTTTAGACAAACTAAAAACTACAGCTTTGGAGCTTGGTTATCTTAAAGATACCCCATGCTGGGTGGTTGAGCGCGCTTCTTGGGCGGATGAAAAGCTCTATAAGGGTACCATTTCGACCATAAAAGAGCAGGTAAAGCACATCAAAGGTGTGGCACTCATCCTCTTTGGGGAGTTCTTGCGCCAAGAGCCAAAGGCAGACTCACACCTCTATGCAAAAGAGTATAAAAAAGAGAGCCAAAGGAGAAGCAAAAGTTTATGAAAATCGCCATCGCCACCATCAATGAACCCTCACTCAAAGCGGCACAAAAACTTGCCAAACTTTTAGACAATCATGAGTGCCATATCTTCAACAAACAGATAGAGGATGGCAAGAGGCTGCATAAGTTTACTAAAGTCGATGAGATTTTACCAACAGCGTGGAGTGAGTTTGATGCTCTCATCTTTATCATGGCAACAGGTGCAGTGGTACGAAAAGTAGCGCCATTTCTAAAAGACAAAGCAACCGACCCGGCAGTGGTTATAGTCACGCTTGATCTTAAAAAGGTCATCCCGCTTCTAAGTGGTCATCTAGGTGGTGCGAACGAACTGGCAGAGGAGATTTGCGCCAAGGTGGATGGGTGTGTAAACTTCGTTACAACTGCAAGCGATCAAACAGATAGATTTGCCTTTGATCTCTTTGCCAAAGCATACAACTTCGCCATCTCCAACCTCAAATCACTCGCTGAGGTCTCAAATGCCATCATCAACCGCAAAAAGGTGCAAGTTGTGAGCTTCCCGTCTATTTTTGAACTTATAAAGAGATTTAAAGGCTATAAAGAAGAGAACTTCGTTTTTTGCTCCATAGACAATCTTTTAGAGTTTGATGCAAACTTACCAAGTGTGTACATTACCCCGCAGCACCTCGCAAACTCAGCACTGCAGCTTCATCCACAAGAGATCGTCTTAGGACTTGGGATGAATCGAGGCACTCCAAAAGAGGAGATACAAAATGCCGTTTTGCAGTTTTGCCTCGAGCATCAGCTAAAGCTTACACAAGTTACAAAACTTGCCAGCTTTAGCAAAAAAGCGGATGAAGATGGACTTTTAGCTTTTGCAAAAGAGCAGAACTTGCCACTGGAGTTTTTTAACGAAGCAGCCATAAACGAGCTTGAACGCGACTTTTCTCCCTCGCAAGCGACAAAGTTTTTCGGCATCAAGGGAGTGGCAGAGCCTGCCGCGCTTCTAGCAAGCAGATATAAAACACTTTTTTTAAATAAACGAATCTACGGCGGCGTAACCGTTGCCGCATCATTTTAGGAGGAACTATGGGAAAATTGACACTTGTCTCCACAGGAGCTGGAGGTACACGCTACCTTACCAAAGAGGCGATAGACGCCATACAGTCGGCTGACTTGATAGTCTCGTACACGAAGTATGCAAAAGATCTCAAAGAGCTTATAGGCGATAAAGAGCTCTTTACAACTCCCATGACAAAGGAGATAGAGAGAGTGGACTATGCTGTCGAAGCAGCAAAAAGCGGAAAAAACGTCGCCCTGCTCTCAAACGGTGATGCCAATGTCTATGCGATGGGGAGTCTGGTTGTCGAGCTTTTGGATGTCAAGGAGTACTGGGATGATGTGGAGTATGTCTCACTACCCGGCATTACTTCGGTTTTAGCGCTCGCTAGTGAGGTGGGAGCGCCCATCAGTCAAGATATGTGCCTGATCTCTCTTTCAGATCGTCTTACAGATGCAGATCTTATCCAAAAACGCATCCGTCTAGCACTAGAGGGAGACTTCATCATCGCCATCTACAACCCAAAAAGCAGAAGCCGCCTTGAACCTTATGAGGGGTTGTTAAGGCAGTTAAAAAACATTGACCCAAACACCCCTGTCGTCATCGCCAGAGACCTTGGGCGCAAAGAGCAGTTTATCGACATCATCACGGCAAAAGAGCTTATAGATGCAGGAGTAGAAAACGAAGCGGTCAATATGTCCACAACCATCCTTATAGGCAACTCCACAACGAAGCTGACAAAAGATGGTAGGGTACTCACACCACGAGGCTATCTAAACAAGTATGACCTAAACGGAGCGGAAAAACAAGAGTGGAAAAAGATCAACTAAGCCGCTTGGCGAAGTTGATAAAGAGCGTCATATACTTTTTGACTCTGCTTATCTTTTTTGGAGTAATGCACTCTCCATCGAGATACATATTTTCAAACGTATAAAAATCTCCATCACCCAAAGATGCGGTATCCATACCCACTTTTGGTCGCATCAGTATCTCGGTTGTCTCCACTTTGGAGCGTGGATTGATAGGTTTGATATGCAGCGCCATATCTCCAAGACACAGAGGCTTTTTCACCCTTGCACTTGCAGCACTAAAAGATGTCACACCCGCTATGACCTCACAGTTTTTATAAACCTCTTCATCCTCTTTTTTTATAATGTCCAAAAGATAGTAGATGCTTGAGTATATCCCGGCATCTCCAAGCGTTACAAACGAAACAGTATCATACTTTTGCAGAGTTTGCAGTATAACTCCCGCTTCCTTCTCCCAATCCTCCTGCAAAAATCGCATAGGAGAATAAACAGGCACTATTTCTTTTTCCTCTTTCAAAACATCCAAAGCATTTTTCACTATCTTGTAGCTTATAGACTTGCCAAAAGAGCGATCCTCACTTTTTGTCGGCACACAAATAGCCTGAGAATCCTTAAAAGCGTTGAGCGCTTTGAGTGTAAGCAGTTCGACATCACCGGGTCCAAGGGAAACCATATAGAGTTTTTTCATCTTCGTTCTTTAAAAAAATAAGTCGAAGTTTAGCATATATTCGCTATAATCGCCCAAAAAATTTTAGGGATTTTGATGAGAACGCATTATTGTACCGAGTTAGGTAAAGAAGACATCGGCAAAGAGGTAACTGTTGTCGGTTGGGCAAACAATCACAGGGATCACGGAGGTATCATTTTTATAGACCTTCGCGACAGAACAGGTCTGATTCAACTTGTATGTGACCCTGCAGACAGCCCTGAGGCACATAAAGTAGCAAATGAAGTCAGAGATGAATTTGTTCTTATAGCCAAAGGCAAAGTCAGAGCAAGAGGCGAAGGACTTGAAAATCCTAAACTCAAAACGGGTGCTATCGAGATAGTCGTCGATGAGCTTATAATAGAAAACAAATCTGCTCCACTACCATTTCAAATAGGCGATAAAAACGTCGGCGAAGAGACAAAACTGAAGTATCGCTATCTTGAGCTTCGTGATCCTGCAATGTTTGAAGCTTTCAAACTTCGCTCCAAAGCAGCTATTGCAGCGCGAAACTCGCTTGATGAGATGGGCTTTTTGGAAGTAGAAACCCCTATCCTTACGAAGTCTACACCAGAAGGTGCACGTGATTATCTTGTCCCTTCACGTGTACATGCAGGAGAGTTCTATGCTCTTCCTCAATCTCCTCAGCTTTTCAAACAGCTTCTGATGGTCGGCGGATTTGATCGATACTTCCAGATAGCAAAGTGTTTTCGTGACGAGGATCTTAGAGCCGATAGACAACCGGAATTTACTCAAGTCGATGTTGAGCTAAGCTTTTGTGATCAAGAGGAAGTCATTAAAGTTGCTGAAAAACTGCTTAAAGATATATTCGCCGTAGCAGGCATCGAAGTGCAGATACCATTTAATCGCATCAGCTACAATGAAGCAATGGAAAAATACGGCAGTGACAAGCCCGATCTTCGCTACGATCTTTCAATGGTTGATGTCATAGACATCTTTGAAAACTGTCAAAATGAGATCTTCTCCAGCATTGCTAAAAATCCGAAGAAAAACCGCATCAAAGCACTCAAAGTTCCAAAAGGCGATACAATCTTCTCCAAGCGTGAGATGAAAGGATTTGAGGATTATGTCCGCAAGTTCGGCGCGCAAGGACTTGGGTATTTCCAGATGAAAGAAGAAGGTCTTAAAGGTCCTCTAACTAAATTTTTCACAGAAAAAGACCTCCAAGCCATCGTAGATAGATGCAAACTTGAAGTAGGTGATGTTGTCTTCTTTGGAGCTGGTCCTAAGAAACTTGTACTTGATTATATGGGTCGCTTTAGAATCTTCCTTGCAGAGCATGAGAAGATGAACCTTATAG
>JALWLR010000093.1 GCA_027084065.1 Helicobacteraceae bacterium
GTGCCATTGACTGTGAATTGCATAAAGCAGTTACATCAACCGTCTTTATGCTAACACAACTTTTTTACATTTCCCATCCTCTTTGAGTGATGGAAAGTGTAAATGTATTATAGGAGGAGTACACGATGAAAACGAAATTAGTAGCAGTAGTATTAGGAATGACTCTCATGTTTACAGGTGGATGCAGTGGAGGCGGAAGTGGAGGCGATGATTCCACCGGCACGGAAGAAAACGCTAACAACAACGATGGTTCATCCTCTGAAAACGATGACTCCCGACCACCGGCTGCAGAAGGAATTCAAGAGATTAGCAGTGAAGCGCTAGGAGGCTATACCGTAGTCAGTGAATACAAAAGCGGTCCAAAATTTGGAAATATCAAAAAAACCCACTACATTTTCCTCGACGACAAGCACGCCATTGCCGTGTTCGATCTTTTTGACGGTTCGATAAAAGTGGCTCGAGACAACAACTATGCACACTTTGATGGTAACAACGTAGCGTTTCTTAGTCCTACATGGGACAATGGCGATGAGATTTCGACATTTATTCCCGCAATCAGTACTGAAGTGGGTTATAGTAAAATTACCGTCGGGCATTCAACGGCAAATCCTTACGACGTGACACAGATTGTTTCCAATGAAGACAACGGTATCGATGAAGAGACCGTAACAGCGACGGGAGGTAGCTCTTCTCCTTCAACCTCATCGGGTGACGATTCGGTTCTCAACAATAAAAATTTAAGCATCTATAACAATATTGATGTGGCAAAAGCGTTTGGAAGTGCGGATTATCTTGAAAAAAACAGTGACAACATTTATGAAAGTTCAACACCGCTTCACTGTACTGACTATGGATACAGCAGTGCCGATATAGTTGCAGAAGAGACTACTGCTCTTGGCACACACAACATGACATATATGCATGCTCCTTTGCTGTGTATAGAAGTGGACTATGCAGGCTCAAGTGCTGCAGGAAGCAATAACTATGCAACCTACCCTGACGACTAAAAACTACTTTTTCGAACTCCCTTTAAAAAAGGGAGTCGAATCTACTACTCCAAAAACTCGACAACTTCATCAAAATTCAAACGCAGATGCTCAGTTTGTGGATATATCCTATAGCCAAACGGAAGCAACAAAGCAACCCTGTACTCTTTTGGATCTATTTTTAAAAACTTCTCTACCTTTTCTCTTTCGAACCCCTCTATAGGACAGGAGTCTATCTCCATATTTGCAGCGGCAAGCATCATCTGCATAGCGGCAAGATATGTCTGCTTCGCGCTCCATGCAAACAGCTTCTCATCATCAGGCGCTTCCTCTTTTAAAAATGCCTCATAACGTTTAATATAGGCTTCTTCTTGCTCTTTTGGAAGTTTTCTTCTTTGAAATCTTCGCTGAGGTACACCTGATTCTACCCGTAAAGAGGAGATGGCACACAACAAAACGACAAGATGACTGCATGTCGTTATTTGTGCCTGATTCCAACATAACGGACGAAGCTGCTCTTTGAGCTCATCGTTTTGGATGACTAAAAATTTCCACCCCTCCATCCCAAAAGAGCTTGGAGCCATGCGCCCAGCTTCTAAAATTGCATTCATATCTTCTTGAGGGATTTTCTTCTTTTTGCAAAATATTTTACATGCATGACGAAAGGTATAAAGCTCTTCAAATTTCGTTTTTTCACATATCATTGTTTTTTCATCCTTTGGAGTCGCTGTTTGAATGTTTGCGGATCGATATATTTTCCCGTTACCTCAACCGGTTTTACGGAAGTGAGTTTTGGTTCACTTTTTTTTGGCTTATTATACTTACGACCTTTTAAGATTTCCATCTCGGTTACAAGCCCCTCTTTGAGATTTTCCAAAATCGTCATAAGTGTAGCGACATTTTTCTCTTCTACATGCAAAACAATTTTTGTCATTACACCTCCTTTGGATCCAAATAGTACTCAAACTCGTTTTGCGTCAAAATACGAATGACGTTTGTCGTTCCCGCCACACCGGTAGGATTGCCGGCTGTAAGAATGTAACGCTTACTAAAATCAAGTGTCTTCGTAGCGTTTGCTTCTTGGACAAGAGAGGTAAGCACACTGCTAAGAGAACTCTTTTCTACGATGAATTTCGTCTCAATTCCCCAACTCAGTGCAAGGCTTCGCGCCGTCTTTTCATCGTGAGTAATAGCGTAAATAGGCATTTTCGGTTTGTAACGTGAGAGTTTTCTTGCAGAACCGCCAGATGTAGTCGCGCTTAAAAGTGCTTCTACTTCCAAGTCATCTCCAAGCCGTACCGCACTTTCATCGATGAGATCCATCTCATCGTAATTATCGTAAAAATCGAAGCGGTTATAGTAGTAAATGGATTCTGCATCTTTTATAGTATTGACCATTGTCTCCACAACTAAAAGGGGATGATCTCCAATAGCACTCTCTTCAGAGAGCATCACAGCATCCGTACCGTCAAGCACGGCGTTGGCGACATCGCTTATTTCCGCTCTGGTGGCACGCTCGTTTTTCGTCATTGAAAGTAGCATCTGCGTGGCAACTATTACAGGTATGCTTGCCTCGTTCGCTTTGAAAATCAACTCTTTTTGAATGATCGGCACTCTATGGTAAGGCACTTCTATACCAAGGTCTCCTCTTGCAACCATTATACCGTCACTCTCTTTTATGATCTCATCGATATTTTCTACCGCATCGAATTTTTCGATTTTTGCTATGAGTTTGACATCTCCACCGTAACTCTCTACAAGCTCGCGCGCTTTTTGCATGTCAGCAGCTTTTTGCACAAACGAAATCGCCATAAAGTCCACGCCGTTTTCCACACCCCAGCGCATATCCTCTTTGTCTTTTGGTGTTAGAACCTCTATGTCGATTCGGCTGTGTGGAAAGTTTACCCCCTTGCGAGATGTAAGGAGTCCGTCATTTTCAATTCTGGCAACGACTTTCTCGCCGTCATTCTCAATGACCTCCGCACGAATGATGCCGTCATAGAGGTAAATGTACTCTCCTACATTGATCTTGGAGAGAATCTCTTTTTGATTGATTGTCAGTCGATAACGGTGCGCATCTATCTGCTCGCCGACAATCTCCTCTTTGACAAACTCCAAAATATCGCCTGCTTTGAGTTCGAAAGGCTCTTTTAAATCCCCTACACGAATTTTCGGACCGCTTATATCTTGTAAAACGGCAACATGCTTTTTACTCTTTGCAATCGCCTCTTTGATTTTTTTCAGATTTTGCAAATGATAGTCATGATCACCGTGAGAAAAATTCAACCGAAATACATTCACACCCTTTTCTATAAGTTTTAAAAGCATTTCGGGACTATCTGAAGCCGGACCGATCGTCGCAACTATTTTTGTTCGTTTTTCCATTGCAAACCCTTTATGTTTTAGATTTGTAATTGTAGCATGTACGATTACAACTTGGTAGCAATGTCAGTAGGATTTCCCCAAAGAAAAGTAGAGTGTCTGATGAATTTTGTCACTGTACCCGTATGCAAAGTAAAAAGGTCCTAAAATCGTATCGATAGCTATATAAGCGCTGCTTCCTACAAGAATTTTTCCAAAACCGAATGAGTCTGTTTGTTTGTACCATGTCTTTCCCGCCTCAAGTGAGCATCCCACATAGGCTTCTGAGGTTATAGAGCTGAGAAATTTGTTGGAAATGACGGAGTAACGATAGTTCAAAGAGCCAAAGTACATCTCATCACCTGTTTTATTGTAGGTAGTGCGTCCCGATATATTGAAAAGTCCTCCCAGATGATAATAAGCAGATATATCCTGAACACTGCTGTATGTCCCGTCACTTACATGCAATCCCTCTTTATTGAGTGTCGAACCGATTTTTATTTTTGGAACAAGTGTCGATTTTCCAAATGTATAAGCACCTGTTATTTGCATGTAGACTTGAGAAAAGGCTACGTCTGAACCAAGCATTTTCATATTTTTTCTGTAACCGACAACACCCTTGTAACCGCTCTTTGGAAAAAAAGTGTTATCAAATCCGTCAAATCTCAAAGTAGCATATATGGAACTAAGACGCTGTTTTGTCTTTTTTGTGACAAAATATGTCGTATTGCCATCTATGACAAGCGTATCTACAGAGGGGCGTACACGTTTTGCATGTAGCCCCGCTTCTAGTTGTGCCAAACTCCCGAAATTGATTCCAAAACCAACAACCCCGCCTGCATTTGAGCTCACTAGCGGCAGTGTCTCATCATTAGAAAGAGTCTCATTTCCGACAACAAGATTCGGAGTGACATAGTGTTTGACCCTTTCTACATAGGCATTAAGGCGAAAATAGCTTGTTTGCGTATAATCAAGCGGTTGATAGATTTCACTTTTGAAAAGCCTACGCTTTCCTACTTCAACTCTGTTTCGCCACTCCCCGCCATAGGCGTTGAGGTTGTATTTATTATACTCAAAACGCACCTGATAGTCGCTGTGACCGTTAAAATCATCTTCGAACTCTATCCCTGCACGAATGTCGCCATGAACATTCCATGCAGGTTTGGCGATGATGACTAAAACATTTTCTCCCTCTTTGGAGACAATTTTATAATCTACAAACGAAAAGTACATCAAATAGTACAAATCCATCAAATCCTGTTGCAGTCGTTCAAAATCCAAACGTGCTCCAAGTGGCTGATGAATCCGTGCGCGTATCGCTTTGTCGGAAAGAAATGTTTCGTTGTGTATTTCAACAGCATCTATAACAGGTGGTTTTGCATGTAGTTTGTAGCGATGCTTCTTTTTGTATTGCATGTAGCTTTGTTCATCCAACGACAAAAAAGCGATTTTGTCATAGTTACTCTTTGCCGATTCATACCCCTTTTGAATGATTTCCGGATACTTGTCCGCATCCAAAAAGGAGTAGCCCTGAAGTTCCGGTTCGATGAGAAACTCGTTAGGACGCATCGATTTGATAGTGTCTTCGACATTTTTACGTGTCAAAATATCAAGCTGTTGCGCCATAATCTCATCATAGGAGTTGAACTTTCTTTTCTTGTCAAAAGGGGTGGAAATATCCACTACGATAATGTAGTCCGGATGAAACAGTTTACGCATTGTCCGTAACGGCAGATTTTGAGAAATACCGCCATCAACCAGGATCTTTCCATCGATCTCTATAGGCTCAAACCCACCCGGAACACAAAGGGAAGCATAAACACTTTTTGCGATGTTGCCGTGTATCAACTCTACACTCTCTCCGTTGGAGAGATCTGTAGCTACTGCCGCATACGAAATGGGTAGGCGTGTAAAATCTTGAAGAAACAAAGCATCTTTAAATGCACGACGCAAGAAAAACAGCATACTCTGCTTTTCGAAGACTCCTGTCGGCAAAGCGACCTCATCTCGTGCATCTATTCCTACTTTAATGCTACCGGGAAACTCCGATTCAAGTGTTTTTCGTCGAAATGGAATTTCCCTTCTTGGTTTTTTTGTTGTAATGTACTTTTCCCAAGGAGTAGTCACTAAAAGCTGCTGTAACTCTTTGGCACTGTAGCCACTTGCATACAAACCACCCATCAAAGAGCCCATACTCGTTCCGACAATATAATCAATAGGAATATGGCGCTCCTCTAAAAGCTGCAGTACACCTGCATGTGCCCCGCCTCTTGCACCGCCACCGCTTAGAACAAGCCCCACAGTTGGCCTTTGAGAAGCCTCCAAAAGATAGCTGCAAATCAACACAGCTATGATCCAAAATCCCGCTTTGATGCTCATCTAAAGCATCCCAAGCTCTTTTTTCAAATACTCTCCCGTATAACTACCGCTCTTTTCACTTGTTTTAGCGACCTCTTCGGGTGTTCCCGTTGCAATGATGCGTCCGCCTCCGCTTCCCCCTTCTGGACCCATATCGATGATATAATCGGCATTTTTTATCATATCGAGGTTATGTTCGATGACAAGAACACTGTTACCAAGTTCCACAAAATGGTGCAAAACTTTTGTTAGCCTATCCACATCGGCAAAATGCAGCCCCGTAGTCGGTTCATCCAAGATATAGAGCGTTTTACCCGTATCACGGCGGCTTAGCTCTTTGGCGAGTTTGATACGCTGTGCTTCGCCTCCTGAGAGTGTAACGGCATTTTGACCGAGAGTAATGTAGCCAAGTCCGACATCAAGCAGCGTTTTGAGTTTGGCTTCGATTTTGGGAATGGTTTTGAAAAACTCATACGCCTCTTCAACGCTCATCTCCAAAACATCCGAAATGTTCTTCCCTTTGTAGAGGACTTCAAGCGTCTGGTCGTTATAGCGTCTTCCTTTACAAGCATCACATTTGACCATAATGTCTGGAAGAAAGTGCATCTCTATTTTTATTTCGCCCTCTCCTTGACACTTTTCACACCGACCTCCTTTAACGTTGAAACTAAATCGTGAAATCGTATAGCCGCGAATTTGCGCCTCTTTCGTTTTGGCAAAAAGTGCACGAATCTCATCCATAACACCCGTATAGGTTGCAGGGTTGCTTCGTGGCGTTCTGCCTATCGGGCTTTGATCGAGGTAAATGACCTTATCCACCTGCTCTAGTCCCCTTATCTCCACTCCCTGCACTTTGTTCACTTTACGCGCATGATTGAGTAGCTCCCTAGCAACTGGAAGCAGTGTTTGCAACACAAGCGAGCTCTTCCCGCTTCCACTGACTCCGGTAATGCAGACAAAATTGCGCAGCGGTATTTTGGCATCGAGATTTTTTATGTTGTGGATATTGACATTTTTAATCTCAATCCACTGCTCTTGCGGACGACGATAAAAGTACTCTATCTTTTTACGTTCGGTCAAGTAGTCTGCAGTAAGAGTACGTGCTCGTTTCAACTGGGCAAGCGTTCCGCTAAAGACAACCTCTCCACCGAATTTTCCGGCCCCCGGTCCAATATCGACAATAAAATCCGCATTCTCTATCGTCTCTTTGTCGTGTTCGACGACGATAACGGTATTTCCTTTTTGCTGGAGGTTGCGCAGGGTATTGATGAGTTTGACGGTATCGCGTTCGTGCAGACCGATGCTTGGCTCATCCAAAACATACATGACACCCGTAAGCCCACTACCTATCTGTGAGGCAATTCGGATTCTCTGTGCCTCGCCGCCACTTATAGTTCTGGCATCACGTCCAAGGGTCAGATACCCCAGTCCGACATCATACAAAAAGAAAAGACGCTCACGAATCTCACTTAAAATCGGTGCGGCGATCATCTTTTGCTGTTTCGTAAAATAGGCAAAGTTGTTTTCATCCATAAACCATTCATATGTCTTGGCTATTGGCATATCCAAAAGCTCCGCAATTCCTTTGTCGCCGACTCGAACCGCCAAAGACTCAAGTTTGAGTCTATGACCACAGCAGACATTACAGATTTTTTCACTCATATAGTCTGCCAAATCCTTTTCATCTTTGAACATATCGTATGCTATACGCACAATACCGGGAAAAACACGTTTGACTTTATGACGTTTCCACAAAAAATCGACCGGTTCGCTGTCTCCGTAAAGCACCGCCTTTTGCTGATGCTGCGGAAGTTCTCCGTAGGGTTTTGTTATGTCGATGTCATTCTTTTCACAAAAAGATTTCAAAAAATTGAAGTAGTAACTTTTGTTAAAACCATAAACAATCTTGATAGCACCCTTTTCTATGGAGAGTTCGGGGTCGATAATCTTCTCCAAATCAAGGGCATAGCGCACACCAAGCCCGTCACATTCGCTACATGCACCTTTGGGGGAGTTGAATGAAAAGCTAAGAGGTTCTAGTTCATCGAAACTGATTTTACAGTCAAAACAGGCGTTATGCTCCGAATAGTGTAAATGATGCTCTTTAAGCCCCATCTCTTCGGCATTGAGAATCTCTATTTCAACCTCTCCATAACTCTCTTTGAGCGCTTTTTCAACATCTCCAGCTATGCGCTCTTTGTTTTCTTCTTTGACGACAACACGGTCGATAACGACTTTAATCGTATGTTTTTTCGTTTTGGAAAGTTCTATATCTTCATCGAGACGTACCATGACGCCGTCTATCATCGCTCTTACATACCCTTTATGCACAAGAGACTCCAACAAGTCGTTAAAGCTCCCCTTCTTTTCTCGCACCAAAGGCGCCATAATGACAAGCTTCGCTCCAGCAGGCAGTTTCAATACTTCATTGACTATGTCACTTGCACTCATTTGTGAAATGATCTTTCCGCATTTATGACAGTGCTGAACACCTACACGCGCATATAAAAGACGCAGATAGTCATATATTTCCGTAATGGTTCCTACGGTAGAGCGCGGATTTTTTGAAGTTGTTTTTTGATCGATTGCAATGGCGGGTGTGAGTCCTTCTATCTTATCCACTTCGGGTTTGCCTATGCGATCTAAAAACTGTCTTGCATAGCTTGATAGAGACTCCATATAGCGTCGCTGCCCCTCTGCGTAAAGTGTGTCAAACGCAAGAGTGGACTTTCCGCTTCCACTTAAACCCGTAAAAACTACCAGCGCGTTTTTTGGTATTTCCAGATTTATATTTTTTAAGTTATTCTCACGCGCTCCGAGAATTTTGATCTTGTCTTTTTTCATAAAAAGTTTTCCTTATTTCATAAACAATATTCTATATGCCAAATATATTATCACACATAAATAAAAGAAGAGCAACAGTCTTCTAGAGAGCTCTGCCGGGGCTTTATGTTTGAGATGAATGCCAAGATAAACCCCAAACAGCGATGCGACTCCCACAATGATACCGCTGAAATAGTCTATATGTCCACTGAGTGCATGTGAAATCAATCCAGAGAGGGAGGAGAACATAACAAAAAAAAGACCCGCCGATGTCGCCTCTTTGAGTTCTACATGCAAAAAGCCAACTAGTATCGGAACCAGCATGATACTACCGCCGACACCTATAAGCATACTGAAAAAACCTATGAGTGTTCCTATGAGAAAAAGCACCCACGACGCAACATGGCGCGGATGAGTATGCAGTTTCGTTTTGAAAAAAAGGCGACTCAAAGCAAACAATACAAACAGAAAAAAGAGTACTTCAAGAACTCGTGAAGGAACAAAGGCAGCAACATAACCACTAAAAAAAGCACCGACAAAACCGCCAATCGCTATTGTAAGCACTATTTTTGTCTGTAACGTCCCTTTTTTATGGTTTAAATAACTCCCATAAAAAGAGCTAAAAACCATCTGAACGACGGAAATGCCTATTGCCGTTTTCGTATCGTACCCCAGCATCAGCAAAAGCGGAACTAAAAGCGTACCGCCGCCGACACCGAAAAAGCCGCTAAGCACACCCACTCCTGCACCGAGAAAAAAGAGTTCCGTTATTGCCATATCTTCGAAGCTTTCGTTTTTTTATGCAATTATACCATTAGAGTTCTTTAAGCGCTTAGTTACAAACGAATTTTCGGTCATTTAATTTTCATTTGATGGTTCATCAAGTATAATCTTGTACCAAACTTTATCGAAGTCTGAAAATTTTTTATTAGGTTATGATGCAATGCTACAAACAATCATTGATGCGGCAAAAAACTTTTGTACAGATCAACTGGGAAAAACGGATATACAAATCATATCTCAACCGCAAATACCGCAAGAAGGGATGGTCGCTTCCATTGAGATAGAAGAATCGAACGAGCGACGTTTCAAAGTCTATCTCGCTGCACAAAAAGAGTTTGTGCAGGATGTAGCAAAAATATTTCTTGATGAGAGTCAAAGCGACGATGAAACCATAAAAGATATGGCGTTGGAGTGCACGAACCTCATTGTAGGCAGTGCCAAAGTCATTGCTTCACGAAACGGTCTTGATTTTACGATCTCTACACCCGTTTTGGAAGAGGAAGACCTTACACACCGCTCTTTCGAAGAGGTTGCCGAACTTACGTGTAGCGGCAACTCATTGATAATTGCCGTAGAATCTTTAAAAGGGTAAACATGCAGGAGCAAGAAGATCAGAAACTCTCTGCACAAAGCGAGCAAGACAGCGATGACATTGAAAAAGAGCTTGAATGGATGGACTACTCCGGTCTGTTGGATATGGAAGTGGAATTCGTCTCCGTTTTGGGAGAGACCGAAGAGAAACTCTCCGAAATACTCAAATGGGAAAAAGGAACTATCATCGACTTGAAAAAACCGGCGGGAGAGAGCGTGGAAAGCTATGTAAACGGGCGTATTATAGGAAAAGGAGAGGTTATGGTGTATGAGAAGAATCTTGCCATTCGTATCAATGAAGTGCTCGATTCCAGTGCAGTACTCTACCATCTTTCCAAAGAGAGACTTGAAAATGAATAGAGTGCTTCTTTTATGGCTATTCTTTTTTAGCTCCTTACTTTATGGTGCGAATATTTTAAGCTACAACATCTATGACAGAACCGATCGTGTCGATATTATGTTCACATTCGACGTTCCCTACCATGGAAAAATCGTCAAAAGCCGTTACGCTTCGAAAATAGTACTCAAACTTTACGACGCAAAAATAGAATCCACAAAGGTCAAACGCCTTAGCTCCCCTTTTCTTACCGCTTTGACAATCTCTCCGATGGATGGCTATACTCAAATTGTCGCCAATGTTCCCTCTTCAAACATCATTCTCAAAGCCTCAAAAACGGCCGATGCCTACGGACTTCGACTCCGTTTCATGAAAAAAAGTGCCTTAGAGAGTGCATCACTTCTAAAACAACAGGCCCTTGGCTCTCAAAATAGACAAAACTCAAATAAACTCTTCTCCAACCTGCCGACAAAAAAAGAGAACGATATTTCGACAAGCTATTATATTGTCGTTGGGCTGTTACTGGTTGGCGTGATTGTTATGCTGCTTCTTAAAAGAAAACTGGTACAAAAACAGTCCAATCCCAACAACAAACCCTCTTCTGGATGGCTGTTTAAAAATGCTACACCGGCAGCACCTCCAATGAAACAACAAAGCTCATCCGACATGTCATCTTCTAATCAAGCAGTTACCATTCGCTTCCAAAGACAATTGGATGAAAACAACAGTGTCGTTATGCTTGATTTCGGTCCACACAGTTATCTACTTCTTTTAGGAGCGCACAACAACATTCTTCTTGAGAAATTTTATGATGAAAAACCTCTAACTGAGGAGGAGTTTAATTTGATTCTCAAAGAGAAGCATACTCAACTCAATGAGTACATGCAAATGGAAAAGCTCCCTCCTAAAGAGGAAGAAGAGATAACAGATACACTCAAAAGCTTTTCCAAAAAAGCTTCCAACATACCATACAACCTGTAAGGAGGTCTAACTATGAAACAAATATCACGAAGAAAATTTCTTCAAACCGGTATTGCACTTGGTGCCCTGCCGCTTGTAGCAAAATCAGAACCCACAATGCAAACACAGCAAAACCTCAAGTTTATTCATATTACCGATTCACATATGGATTTGCAGGATAATGACAGTGTCGAAGCACTGGAGCTAGCAGTAGCATTTATAAACAAAGAGTATCCCGATATTCATTTTGTACTTTTTGGAGGGGACAACTTCAACAATAACGTGCCCGGAGATGCAGATGCAAAAAAGTTCAAATCCATTATAGAAAAGCTCCATTGCCCCGCCTACCTAGTGCGAGGCAATAAGGAGTCCTCTCCAAAACCAAAAGGGGACCCACTCAATTTTCAGGATTTTCAAAAGATGTTCTGGAGTGATGCTAAATTACAGCAAGATGGAAAAAATTGGCTGCTCGACACACACGGTTATCTAGTTTTAGGACTTGACAGCAATATAGAAAACCAAAACAACGGTCGCTATACAAAAGAGACTATAGCGTTTGCAAAAAAAGCACTCGATACAGGACGTCCAACTATTATTCTAAACCACCATCCCTATCTCAACTACTGGAAAGGGAGTGATGCTAAAGATATTTATAAATATGTACTTAACAATGCAGCAGAAGTTATAGAGGAGCTTTTTGGGTACAACAATCTTCTTCTCACTCTTTCAGGGCACAAACATATAGATAACGTCTCAACAATTAAAAATACAACTGCCATAACGACACGGGGATTCATTAGAGCGCTTGATCTGGATCAGTATCCTATGCGCTATCTTGAATTAAACGGAACGTCTCTCACCCATAAACTTATCTATACTACATAAAACCGAAAAGCCGTATGCCGGCATCGGTAAAACTATTTTAAAAAATTACAACCAGATTGAAAATTGAAAAAAGAAGAAAAATTTGTACCGCACTGCTGCGGTACAAGGAGAGAAAGATAATCGATTAGAAGTCGCCGTTTGCAGCTTTTTCAGGAATCTCTGTCATCGCTTTTTTAACTTTTGTAGCGAGTTCTAACATTTTTGGAGGAAGAGGTTTTCCACCGTGAATAGCAAGCGTCAAGTCCATTGTAATAAGATATGCATCGCCGTTTCCATACTGAACGTAAATAATTCTACATGGCATAAAACCACCAAAATATCTTGAATAATTCAAAAAGACTTTTGCAATATGAAGAGAACAAAGTGACCAGATTCTAGCCTCTTTTACTTCATTTGGCTTAGCATCCTCTTTTGTAAACATTTTCACATAACCGGTTACTCTCATGTTGTACTCTTCTGCAAGTGCCTCAATAGACTCTTTAACATCATCGCCGGAGACATCTTCAGCAACTTTATACTCAAGCATCATCGCTTTAGCCGGATCACCGCTCTCTTTGACAACATGCATCATTTTTGCATAAGCTTCCGGTGCACCGTCATCCAAGTCAGCCGTCATAAAATCCCATCCCATATGCATCATTGAACATCCTGAGATGAACATTGATACACCAAGTGCCATTACAGCGCTCATTAACTTTCTTACCATTGAACTTCCTTTGAGTTTTATTTGTGATGTCATTATACTACTCTAAAAATTAAAGCAAATTAAAAAAGAAAATCTATCTAAAAAAATGAGGTTTCATGTGTCAAAAAGAGACATTTTTTAGATGTTATAATGCTTTAGAATGGCTTATTTCTGGGTTATAGAGAGAATAAAGGTAGTTTTTGCATCACAAACCAATTTATAATTTTTATTAATACAAAATAAATATAGAATTATAAGTTTTAGTGTATTGATTGTGTTATATTTTGTGTATAACGTTCGCGAAGCAACTTTCTAATGCGCGATATATCTTTTAGTGTAAGTCGATATTTTTTATCCATTATACGATCTATATGATAGACTTCTGTAACTGTAATGCCGTAAGGATCTTTTTTTTCTTTGACTAGTTTTCCCTCTTCATTGAACGAATAAAGATAGAGCACTTTTCTGCCGGTTTGAATATAGTAAGTTAGAACGACTTCGTCCGTATGCTTTTTCTCCAATGCCACGATAACCCGTTGATCATCTTTGTAGCTTCCACTTAGTTCAAGCAAAGCTCTCGCATCTTCAAGTTCAAGGTATCCAATGTAAAATTTATTGTAAAGATCATGATAGCGTTGGATTTTTTTATTGAAAAGAAATTTCATATCCAAAACATAGCGTTTATGAGAACGGAGTGTTTTGGTAATCCAGCTCATGGTATTGTAGTAGCGAAATGCGGATGGCTTTAAACTCTCGGCTTCAATCATCTTTTTGGAGTTTATGATTTTCTTGGGTTTGATTCTTGGTTTTTTTTCACTGCGAATGTACTCCAAAACTTTTTTTGCGTTGAACTCTTTGGTAAACCACACTTTTGCATATGAGGGAAGCTGTTTTGTTCCACTTGCACCCTCATTGACTATAATAAGCGCTTTGATCGTAAAGTTTGGAAAGATCGTCTCAAGTAGAGCTTTTTTCTTTCGGAGCCTCTTTTTGAGTTTCAAAACGGACTTGACAAGTGTCATTTCCACAAAATAGAGTTCATTCTCTTTTGTAATGAACACGGCATCAAATTCACTGATTTCTCTACTTTTTGTTCTATAGACTATTTGCTGTTTTTCACTGATTGAGAGGGTGTTTGCATGAGATTTTACTTTGTTTTGATGGTAACCTTTGAGAATGAATTTTTCTATCTCTTCGCACTTTTCGGCATACCGAAGCAGCTTTTCATATATGAAGTTTTCAAAAACTTCTCCCTCAAAAGAACGATATGAACTTATAAAAAGCGGATCATCTTTATCTAGCCCTTTATCCATCAAGGAGAGAAGATGCTTGACATTGTAATCATAATAGAGAAGATTGTCACCAATGTCAAAGTCATCCAGTTCTTGAATCGATTTACTGATACATATGCTCATACCACTTCACCGCTTTTAAAAAAATCATCCAGTACCCGGCGAAACTCTGCAACATCTTCGATATGATTCACAGCTTCTCGCAGCTTTGCAGCACCCCTGTAACCTTTGGAGTAGGTATGAACATGCTTGCGAAACATAGCAACGCCCCGTGCTCCGTAAAATTCGATCATTCTGTCGTAATGTTCCATGATTATTTCATACTTTACAAGCGGATCAATCTCTTTGGAGCCTGTTTTAAGTTGATGAAAAATCCACGGAGCACCGACAGCACCGCGTCCTATCATTACTCCATCACACCCTGTTCGCTCAAGAACTTCCTGTGCTTTTTCATAGGTATCTATATCTCCGTTTGCTATAACGGGAATGTTGACGGCCTTTTTCATCTCCGCAATGGCGTCATAATCAACTGGGGCTTTAAATTTTCCTGCACGTGTTCGTCCATGTACGGCGATGAAGTCAGCCCCACTTCCCTCGACCACTTTTGCAATTTCTATATGATTTTTCTCTTCAAAACCAAGACGTACTTTCACGCTTGTCATCGGTTTGTTCGATGTTGTTTTTATAGTTTCTATGATTTTTCCCATCAAAGGCAAATCTTTAAGCAAAGAGCTACCGCTTCCATGACTTACCACCTTGGGCACGGGACATCCGCAATTTAGGTCTATAATATCTATACCCTCTTGTTCATTGAGAATTTCAACTGCACCTTTGACAATATCGACATTCGATCCGGCAATCTGAACGGAGTAAGGATCTTCAAGCGGTGCCTTTTGCAACATATGCAGTGTCTTTTTCGAACCATGCACCAAAGCATTGGAACTTATCATTTCACTCACGGTCAAGTCAGCACCGAACTTTTTGACGACACTGCGAAAAGGAAGGTCGGTAAACCCCGCAAGCGGAGCCAAAACGTAAATCGGCGCGGAGGGAAAATATTTTTCAAACATTTTTTAAATAAATAGATCGATATTGTAGTTTTGATTGCACTCTTTAAGTGCTTTATAGGCTCTAAAATTTTTGAACTCTTCTGGAGAAGATGATTCTAAAATCTCATCCGCCAAGTCTATCATCTCCAAATCAAAAGCTGTGTAAAGATATGCTTCCATAGCATCGTCATTCTCTTCACTTAGGAGTTCAAAGATTTTTAGACGCATCTCCGGCATCATTCCCTTGGCAAGCATTTTGGAGATTTTTATATACTCTTTCGGGCTCAACTCAACTGAGCGAATGAGTTCGACAAAATCTTCCGCAGAGAGTCCGAGTGCTTGCTCATCGGATGCTGCTCGCTCTATTATTGTAAAGAGTGCTTCTTTAGTTATGAACTCTTTATAATACTTCATAATCTTCTCGCCACTTGCTTCTTTGACAAAATCTTTGAAGACTTCGCGAAGAAACTCTTCAGTATAGTTTTTAGCATTGAGCAAAATCTCTTCTGCACTCAATTCACCTTTTTTATAGCGGTTTTTATTGTTTTGGACAACAAGAGGATTATTTGGCGGAAGATTCAATTTTTTCAAATTGACGACTTCGCCGTTTCTGACTTTATGTATAAGCTCTATGATATTTTTCAGTTTTTCGTTTTCAATATCAAGAAGATTTTGAGTGTGAGGAAAAACTTTAGAGTTTTTTACCAGTTTCCCAAGCAGACGGTAACGATCCGTTTTGAACTCATACTCGCCTCGCTCCTTTTCCAAAAAAGCATCACATACTGCATCGATGAGTTTATTATAATCTTTCTCATATTTTTTAAGCTTAAAACCGCCGATTAACGAGTAAAATGCCATATGAAGAACACTTGCCAAATAAAGAAGAAACATGGGAAGCACAACAAGCAAAGCGATAGAGACAGCGGGAAGATTGATACCAAAGAACGAAAGGCTGTAACTCTCCGGAGTCACGTAGGCATACACATACCATCCTACTAAAACCATCAATACAAACGATGCTATCGTATATCGCTTCAAATACATATTTTTTCCTTACTCTTTGTTTGATTTTTCAACTATTTCTCTACAGTCAATGCAATAAACTGCATGTGGTTTGACCTTTAGACGCTGAAAACCTATGGGATCTTCACACATTTCACATACACCATACTCGCCGTTTTCTATTTTGGCCAGTGCATTTTCAATTTCACGCAACTCTTTTTGCTGCTGTGTAATTATAGCACTTTCTACTAAAGAGTCGCTATTTGCAGCTGCATAATCACCTTCATCATTCAATTCTTGATGCTGCAACTCACTAATTTCCTCTTTCACACCTGAAAGATTCTTTTCTATCTGCTCTTTTCTACTTAAAAGTATATCTCTAAAATATTCCAACTCGCTCTTTTGCACGCTATGGCCCCTTTATTTATGATATGGATGGTTATTCAAAATGGAAAATCCACGATATATCTGCTCCAGCAGTACCGCTTTTGCTATCTTGTGACTCATAGTCAGTTTACCAAGACTGATAATAGTATCGCTTTGTCGCAAAAATTCCTCTTCAAATCCGTATGCACCACCGATAAAAAATTTAACCGACATTTTATCATCAAGAAGCTTACTAAATTCATAACTATCGATTATTTTTCCATCTGGATGCAAAGTGATACTGTATCCACCTTTAAGATAGGGAACAAGCACTTTCGTGTAAGCTTTTTTTGCCGCTTCTTGAGAGAGAGTATGTGCTTTTGCCACCTCTTTTGGGAAAAGTTCTTTCTCTTCTATCTTACAAAAACGACTTATCATTTTTTCCAGCTCTTTATAAAGAGGGTCATAAATCGTTTTCTCTTTTTTCGCTATGGAAATCACTTCTACTCTCATCGAAGCAGCCCGCTCCCGATTACATGATAGGTAACATATTTGAATCTATCACTCTCTTTGACACCACCTATTGCAGCGACGAAATGTTTTGAAAGAGCGGCTATTTCATCAAGTTTATCACCTAAAACCGTTTGAATATCCTCTTTTGTCGATGTAGCACGATACGCCCCTAAACCTATATAGTTCAAATCAAGCTCGTTTGCTTCTAAAACCTCTTCTTTGTTATGTGTGGAAAGACCTATGATTTTATCGCTTCCTATTGCACTTTTAAGAAGAGAAAGCGCTTTTTGTTTATCGGAATCGATTGCGTTTAAATCTTCCTGTCCAAGATGCACACCGTCACAAAAGGGAGTGAGCTCATAACAATCGTTTACAAGCAAAAAACCGTCATAAAGTCGTCGCAGCTCTATAAGTCGCTTTTTCATCTCCTCTTTGGAGCCGTTTTTGTTTCGGTATTGGATGATTTCGGCTTTTTTTGTCTTGGCTATGGAGACAAAACGCTCCAAAGAAACATCATACTTTTTTAAAAGATCTTCATCACACAAAGCATAAAGACGCACAATTCCTACTCGCCAAACATCTTTAAAAGATCAGAAAGTGTCTTTTTCAGCTCATTTCTATTGACAACCATATCGATAGAGCCTTTTTCTAAAAGGAATTCCGCTCGTTGAAATCCTTCAGGTAAATCAGAACCGATTGTTTGCTTTATGACTCTTTGTCCTGCAAAACCTATCAATGCCCCAGGTTCGGCTATAATGACATCTCCAAGCATAGCGAAACTAGCGCTCACACCTCCCATTGTAGGGTCTGTCAAAACGGAAATGTACGGAAGTCTCTCTTTTGCCAGTTTTGCAAGTGCGGCGGATGTTTTACTCATTTGCATCAAAGAAAAAGTGCTCTCTTGCATTCTTGCACCGCCGCTGGCACTGACAATGACGAGTCCAGTTCGTTTCTCTATGGCACGATTGACTGCACGCACTATTTTTTCTCCCTCAACAGAACCCAAACTTCCACCCATAAAAGAGAAGTCGAAAATAACGAGCTGAACGGGAATACCGTTCATTTGACACTCTCCACTAACAACGGAAGATTTTCTGCCGGTTTTTTTATACCCCTCTTCCACTCTTTTTTTATAGGATTTTTTATCGACAAATTTAAGCGGATCGACAGGCTCCAAATTGGCATCATGCTCGACAAACGTACCTTCATCCGCTAAAAGTTTGATTCTGTCATTTACACTTATTCGAAGATGAAAGCCGCACTTGGGACAAACGTAGTGCTGGTTTTCTATCTCTTTATAATACATCAGAGATTGACATGAAGGGCATTTTACCCAGTGTGCGGGAGCTTCATCTTTACTTGGTTGTTTTTTTAGGGGTTGTTGATTTCTAGAAAAGAGGTTCAAGAGGTTCAAAGTGCATCCTTACTCATCAAAATTGTTTCATATTGCAAGATTATAGCGAAAATCTCCTTATGGATTTTAAAAACGGTTTCTGCATGCAGATATTTACATGCAGAAAACTCAAAAGCGATTTAACCAAGCAAAGCTTTTACCATGCTTCGCGCAGCCTCTCTACCGTCATATGCGGCAGTGACTACAAGGTCTGCTCCTCTGTAACAGTCTCCTCCGGCATAAATACCTTTTGAAGAGGTTTCATGATTCTCATCGATGATTATACCACCCCAATCATTTGTCTGAATGCCGTTTGCTGCAAGAAAAGAGGGGACAACCGGATCAAATCCCAAAGACATAATGATGGCATCTGCTTTGATGCGCTTTTCACTTCCTTTGACAATTTCGATCTTTTGGCGTCCGCTCTCATCTTTGGCACCGAGTTTCGTTTTGACTACTTCTACCGCAATAGCTTTGCCGTTTTCATCAAGGATGATCTCTTTTGGAGCAGTATAAAATTCAAAATCCACCCCCTCTTCCATTGCATTTTTATACTCTTTTTTGCTTCCCGGCATATTTTTTTCATCTCGTCTATAGAGACATTTAACACTTTTTGCACCTTCACGCTTTGCAGTTCGCAAACAGTCCATAGCCGTATCGCCACCGCCTATAACAACGACATCGAGATCTTTGAAGTCGAATTTCTTATCGTACTCCAGACCGAAAAGTTTTCTTTGAATAGCCGTAAGATACTCCATAGCTTTATATACGTTTGGTGCATGCTCTCCTGGAATACCCGCTTCTCGTGCTTTTGTAGCCCCGATTCCTACAAAAATGGCATCATGCTTGTCCGCTATTTCATCAAAAGCAATATCTTTGCCAACTTCACACTCCAAAACAAGTTCCATACCTGCTTCTTGAAGAAGTTTGACTCGGCGCTCTACTATTTTTTTATCGAGTTTGAAGTTTGGAATACCGTAAGTAAGTAGTCCTCCGGCTCTGTCGCTTCTTTCATACATCGTCACACCGATTCCGCTACGAAGCAAATATGTTGCACATGAAAGCCCGGCAGGACCACTTCCTATGATCGCTACTTTTTTATCTGTCGTAATACCTGGAAACTCCGGTTTGTAACCCGCTTTAAATCCCTCTTCGGTTATAAACGTCTCAACAGAACCGATTGTTATCGCACCGTGACCGTCATTGAGCGTACAATCTCCTTCACAAAGTCTATCATGAGGACAAACACGTCCCATAACTTCCGGGAATGGAGATGGTTCATTCGAGAGTTTAAAAGCGAATTCGAGATCTTTTTCACTGACGGATTTGAGCCACTGCGGTATATAGTTGTGCAGAGGGCATTTATTCAAACAGTATGGATCGCCGCACTGAATACAGCGGTCACTTTGACTGGAAGCTTCGAATTTGTCAAATACTTCGTAAATTTCATTAAAATCTTTTGTTCTCTCTACTACGAGTCTCTTTTTCGGTTCAATTCGCTCTATCGTTAAAAATTCTCTCATTATTAATCTCCATTCTCAAGATTTAGTGGTAGTTTCGTCAAGTTTTTCGGTCTGACCATCCAGAAGTTTCGTACCTCTACTCTAAAGTTGTCAAGAATCTCCTGTGCTTTGTTGCTGCCGGTCTCTACCAGATAGTCTTTTAAAAGTTTTTTCAAGAAATGTCGTGCTTCATCGCCTTCATCCGTATCGATTCGTACTGCCTCAACGAGTTCTTGATTGATATTTTCTATAAATTTATGCTGATTGTCATAAACAAACGCAAGTCCACCCGTCATACCTGCTCCGAAGTTTATACCTGTCTGACCGAGAATAACGACAATACCGCCAGTCATATACTCACAAGCGTTATCTCCAGCACCCTCTACAACCGTAACAGCACCTGAGTTTCGTACCGCAAACCGCTCTCCTACACTTCCGGCAATATAAACTTTCCCGCCGGTCGCTCCATAAAGACATGTGTTTCCTCCGGCACTGAAAACCTCTCCTTGATGTTTTGGAGTGATTACGATTTTACCGCCATGCATACCTTTGGCGATATAGTCGTTAGCAACACCGTCTAGTTTCATAGTGACACCGTTTATCAAAAATGCTCCAAAAGCCTGTCCGGCAATACCATCGAGCTCTATTTTTATAGTGTCGGCTTTAAGTCCTGCATCGCCATAGTACTCTGCTATCTCTCCACTTAAAAGTGCACCGAAGCTTCTGTTTAGGTTGCTAATGCGTCTTTTAATTTTAACCGGCATATCAGGATTTTTAATAGCACTGTACGCCTCTTTTAGTACCTCTTTTTCAAACGCATTGTCATCAAACGGCTCATTCGATTCTTTTTGGCAAGTATCGACCCCTTCTTCACGATGCAAAATTGCACTGAAGTCGAATTTTTTCGCAAACTCGTCATCAATGACTTTTAAAATGTCGCTTCGACCTATCATCTCTTCCATTGTTCTAAAACCAAGCTGTGCCATAATGCTTCTGACATCTTCTGCAAGGAGTGTGAAGTAGTTTATGACCTTTTGGACATTCCCTTTAAAATACTCCTCTCTTAACTTTTCATTCTGTGTTGCGATACCGACGGAACATTTGTTTACGTGGCAGATTCGAAGCATTTTACATCCTACCATCGTAAGCACACCCGTACCAAATGCATAACTCTCAGCACCCAAAAGAGCGGCTTTTACAACATCCATACCTGTTTTGAGTCCACCATCTGTTTGAACATGGACAAACTCGCGCAAATGATTCGCTTTGAGTGCGTTATGCGCTTCTGAGAGACCAATCTCCCAAGGGTTACCGGCAAATTTTATAGAAGTAAGCGGAGCGGCACCCGTACCACCATCTCCACCAGAGATGATTATTTTATCGGCATACGCTTTGGCTACACCTGCAGCAATCGTTCC
>JALWLR010000094.1 GCA_027084065.1 Helicobacteraceae bacterium
ACCCAAAACCAAGAATGTTTCGACATGTAAAAGAGCGCTCCATCCAAAACGCCATGGGCTTTAACAACGACGGAGCCTACAAAGTGCACAAACGCGTTAAAGAGCGCTATCCCTACTCCACTCCCATCGGTATCAACATAGGCAAAAACAAGATAACCCCCGAAAAAGAAGCACTCAGCGACTACACGAAACTGCTTCGAACATTCAAAGATGTGGGAGATTATTTCGTTATCAACATCTCCTCTCCAAACACGCCGGGACTAAGAGACTTACAAAACGAAGAGTTCATAAAAAGGCTCTTTAGTGAAGCCAAAACCATAACCGACACTCCTGTTTTGCTCAAAATCGCACCCGATATGAGCGAAGAGGATGCGGTTTCATTGACCTCCTTTGCCGTTGAGTGCGGGGCTGATGGCATCATCGCCACCAATACAACCATCGACTACTCGCTAGTAGAGTATCCAAAGAGCATAGGCGGTCTTAGCGGTGCTGTTTTAAAACACAAGAGTTTTGCCATCTTTGAAGCCATTGCCAAAGAACTCTACGGAAAAACGACACTCATCTCTGTGGGCGGCATAGAAGATGCAAAAGAGGTCTACAGACGCATCAAAGCTGGAGCTTCACTGGTACAAATTCTCAGCGGACTTGTCTTTCATGGTCCTGAGATGATTCGCAACATCAACACAGAACTCATCGAACTACTCAAATCCGACGGTTATACAAACATTACCGAAGCTATCGGAGCAGATAGAAAATGAAAAAAATTTTACTTACACTTTGCTTTATAGGGAGTCTTATGGCATCAAACTTACCGAAATACTACACAAAAACATTGGAAAACGGCCTTGAAGTCGTTGCCATACCACTACACAACGACAGTGACGTCGTCAGTACCGACATCTTCTACAAAGTCGGCAGCAGAAACGAAATAATGGGTAAAACCGGCATAGCGCATATGCTAGAACATATGAACTTCAAATCTACAAAAAATCTCAAAGCCGGAGAGTTCGACCGTATCGTCAAAGGGTACGGTGGAGTGAACAACGCTTCGACAAGTTTTGACTATACACACTATTTCATCAAGTCAAGTACTCAAAATATGGGCGAGTCTATGCATCTTTTTGCCGAACTCATGGCAAACCTCAAACTCGATGAAAAGGAGTTCCTAACAGAGCGAGAGGTCGTAGCCGAAGAGCGACGCTGGAGAACGGACAACTCTCCGCTTGGGTACTTGTACTTTCGCATGTTCAACAATGCCTACATCTATCATCCCTACCACTGGACACCTATTGGCTTTATGAACGACATCAAGACATGGACTATTGATGACATTCGAGAGTTTCATCAAACCTACTACCAGCCAAACAATGCCGTTCTTGTCGTTACCGGTGACATAAACCCCGAAGATGTCTTCAAAGAGGCACAAAAAGAGTTTGGTCACATTCAAAACCATACGGAAGTACCGCCGGTAAAATTCGTCGAACCAAAACAGGATGGACCAAAGCGTGTCATCATCTATAAAGAGAGTCAAGTAGAGATGCTTGCTCTTACTTTCCACATTCCCAACTTTCAATCGCCCGATCAGGTTGCTTTAAGTGTCCTGAGTGAAATTCTCTACTCCGGTAAAAGCTCACGCCTTTATAAAGAGCTTATAGACAAAAAGCAGCTCGTCAATCAAATTTACGCCTACAATATGGAAAACACCGACCCGGGACTTTTTATATTTTTAGCTGTTTGCAATCCGGGAGTAAAAGCTGAAGATGTCGAAAAAGAGCTACATGCAGAAATAGAAAAAATCAAAAACGAAGAGGTAACCAAAGCGGAGCTAGAAAAGGTAAAAATCAATACGAAAGCGGATTTTATCTACTCACTTGAGAGTTCCAGTTCGGTTGCAAACCTTTTTGGCAGCTATCTTGTGCGTGGAGACCTAGAACCGCTACTTCACTATGAAGAGCGTGTCAATGCCATTACCCAAAAAGATATTCAAAAAGCGGCTTTAAAACATTTCGATTTCAATCACTCTACAACCGTTATACTCCGCTCACAACCTCAAAAACACAATTAACGCTCAAAGGCATCGGCTCTTTTGATCCAAAGCTCCTTTTGAGCCGGTGTCCACTTTTTGTTTATAAAATAACCGGTAATTTTTACCCACTCTCCGGCATCCATATAAGAGGTAAACGAACGTCCTTTTTCCCACTTGGCAACAACCTTACCCTTTGGCGCATCATATATGTATGCTTCGCGCAATGTCCGAAAAGTCTTTGGTTTGGTTATATGAGTTTGCATCTGCTTTTCATTTTTTATATTTTCTTGCTTGTTTGAATCCTCATGTACCAATGCTTTTTTTTGGTTTTTCAAACTTTTTTCTAAAGCTTCTTTCTCTTTTTGCACTTTAGCAAGCTTTGTGCGCAAGGCGTCGTTCTCTTTTTGCAAGCGTGTGATATTTTCATCCAAAGAGGAGACTTTTTTTCTTAGTGCCTCATACTCTTTCTTGTTCGTTTTTTTGCATGTAGGCTTTTGTTTTTGAAGCATTTGCAACTGCTCCTGACAGGTATCGTACCCGACACGCAGTTTGTGTACTTCCGTTACCAGTGCGTTGATTCGGCTTATCTCATCTGCATTGCTTAAAGAGAGTAAAACCCCAAGAGTTAAAAATGTTTTTTTCATACTCGCTCCTTGCGGCGTAATTTCACACCCATCTCCACATGGTGGGTATAGGGAAACTGATCAAAAAGCGCCATTTTTTCTACTTTATGAGTCTTTGTCAAATGCTGTAAATCACGAAAAAGTGTTTCAGGATTGCAGGAGATGTAGATAATGTTCTCAAAGCGAGCACTAAAATCACAGCTTTTTGCATCCATCCCAGCTCGTGGAGGATCGACAAAGATCGTAGAAAAATTATAAGCATCCAAATCTATATGCTTCATTCTGTTAAACGTTCGGACACGATCAAGTGCTTGTGTAAACTCCTCTGCACTCATACGAACAAATTCGATGTTCTCTACTTCGTTGAGTCGCATATTCTCTTTTGCTGCGGCTATGGATGCTTTGGAAATCTCTGTTGCAAGTACCTTTTCATACTGTGTCGCAAAAGGAATCGTAAAATTCCCTGCCCCACAATAAAGCTCAAGTAAATCCCCTTTTGGCTCTTTCTCATCTATCGCCCATGCTACCATCTTTTCATTCACACCGGCATTTGGCTGTGTGAAGCTGTTTTCAATATGCTTGTACAGAAACTCTCTATTGCCTACATGCAAAACCTCTATGACATACTCTTTGCCTATAACGATCTTTTGTTTTCTGCTTCTGCCTACAATGCTTATGCCAAGCTCATCGGCAATTTCGCGCGCTTTTGCTTCCCATGCCTCATCGAGCTTGCGATGATAGAGCAAAGAGACAACCATATCTTCATTTGCGCCGCTTAAAAAATCGCATCCAAAAAGCTTCTCTTTGAGTTTTGGATCCTGCAGTTTCTCTAGCAACTTTGGCATCAACTCAGCTATACTCTCTCGAACCTGCGGACACTCCAAAATAGGCAGTGGCTTTTTTTCCATCGAAGTCATTGCGTAGGAGATCTCTTCTCCCTCATGCCAAATCCGAAACTCGGCGCGAGAGCGATAGTGACTCTCTTTACTTCTAAAAAGCTCTATCTCGCCTTTGAAAAAAGGAGCGAAACGCTCTTTGTTTTGTTTGAGTTTTCGCTCCAGTTGTGCTTCGTAACCGCCTTCATACAATCGACATGAACCGCATACTCCAAAATGAGAACACTCCATAACACTCCTTTTACTTTACAGCCGTAATGAGATTGCCAATTAGTAAGTTCCAGCCATCTATCAGCACAAAAACCAAAATCTTAAACGGCAGTGAAATCATAACTGGCGGCAGCATCATCATACCCATCGACATCAAAATGGAGGCAACAACCATATCTATAATCAAAAAGGGCAAAAAGAGTAAAAAACCTATTTCAAAAGCCGTTTTGAGCTCACTGATCAAAAATGCGGGAATGACGACTGAAAGGGGTACATCTTTGACCGATTTTGGGTTTTGCAAATGGCGTATACGCACAAAAAGTGCGAGATCTTTTTCTCGTGTATTTCGAATCATGAAGTTTTTAAAAGGAAGCGTCGTTCTTTCATACGCCTCCTCATAGCCTATCTTCTCTTCTATGTAGGGTTTTATACCCTCATCGTATGCCTTTTTTCCAACCGGTTCCATAACGAAAAAGGTCAAAATCATCGCAAGCATAACAAGAATCTGCGTAGGCGGAACCTGTTGTGTTCCAAGAGCTTGACGCAAAAATCCAAAAACGATAACAAAGCGGGTAAAAGTCGTCATGACCATGACTAGTGAAGGAGCTAAAAAAAGTAGCGTCAAAACGACTAGAACATTCAAAGATGTCACAAGCTGTTTAGGAGAATCAGGAGCACTCAAAGAGAGGTTTACCGTAGGTACATCCACCGATGCTCCCCAGACACTCCCTGCAAAGGCGAGTATCAAAAGAAAAAGAAGTTTTTTCATTGTTTTGCTTTATCAAGAATCGTTTTCTTGACTTTTCCCTCTTGATCCGATTTTTTTCCATAGAAATGAATCTCTACGCGTCTGTTTTTCTCTCTTCCGGCAGGTGTGGCGTTTGTTGCTATTGGATGGTACTCTCCAAAACCTGCTGCGAACATTCTGTGCGGATCGACCCCATCGGCTATCAGCTCACGCAAAACAGAGATAGCACGTGCGGCTGAGAGTTCCCAGTTATCTTTAAAAGGCGAATTTTTCCCTGGTGGAATATTGTCTGTATACCCCTGCACACCGATTTCAAGATTTTTTGGAAGTTCTTGAATAATGAGCGCTACTCGCTTTAAAAAGAGTAAGGCATCTTCATTTTCTATTTTAGCCTGCCCGGGTTTGAAAAGTAAAGAAGCCGGAAGCTGAATCATAAACCCCTCTTCCGCCTCTTCAACCGAAATAGTCGGTCCATGCCCCTTTTCCATCATTTCATTCGCATCCAAAACCGCTTGCGTAATTCTGTTGACGGCTTCACTCGTTTCATCTTGAGATTCGATAGGAGTGGCGATCTGGAGTCTTCGTTTAGAGATTTCGGTTTGCGTACCACCCTCTAGCACACTCATCGCACCGCTAAGCGAGCCTATTGCTTCACTTACTTTTTTGGCATCCATACTCGACATAGAGAGCAAAAGAACGAAAAAGCATAGCAGCAATGACATCAAGTCGCCAAACGCTGCCAGCCATTCCGGCATACATTCAGGACACTCCGGACACTTTTTCTTAGCCATTACTCAAACTGACTCACACGTTCACTAGGCGGTAAAAACGACAAAAGTTTCGCTTCGAGCGCACGGGGCGCATCGCCTGACTGGATAGACATAATGCCCTCTAAAATCATCGTCTTTACCAATGTTTCATCTTTATCGCGAATACCCAAAATATTGGCAATCGGTGCTCCAAAAATATTCCCGATCATCGCACCGTACATCGTCGTAAGGAGTGCGACCGCCATCGAAGGACCAATGGCAGATGGGTCTGCCATGTTCAAAAGCATCGCAACCAAACCAATGAGTGTACCAATCATCCCCATGGCTCCGGCAAGCCCGGCCCATTGACTGAAGATGGAACCATGAACGGCATGACGCTCGGCAGTTTGCTCCATCTCAATTTCTAAAAGCTCGCGAATCATATCGGGTTCATTCCCGTCAATCGCCATCGAAAGACCCTTTTTCAAAAACTCGTTTGGTTCGTTGTTGACATCTCCTTCAAGTGCCAAAATGCCATCTTTTCT
>JALWLR010000095.1 GCA_027084065.1 Helicobacteraceae bacterium
GTGTGAGCTTTTTTGTAGTGCTTCGCTCATTATGCCACCTCCACGATGAGTAATTCCGCTTCGTGCGTTATCGCCTCTTTGATACTCTTGAAAGCTTCGTGGTACTCCGTGCTTTGTTGGATGTGGGTTTTGATGAGGTATAAAAGCCTCTCTTCCAGATACTCGATCTTTTCCACCGTTGCACCGTTAAAAATCTCTCTTGGGTTTTTTACACTCTTTGGCTTCTTCAGTCCTAACGCCTTGTAAACAAGTTGCGTGAGCTTGATGTAGTAAGGGCATTTGTCATCACCGTAGCCTTTTCCCTTTTGCGCTTCTCTTTGTGTGCTTGCGTAGTTGCAAAAGAGTTGTATAGCGTCGGTGAGCTGCTTGCGTGTCTCTTTGCCATTGTTTCGCACTCGTAGCCATTCTTCGTTTTCTTGGTTGGCTTGGGCTTTGGCTTGGGCGATCAGTTTCTCATTGTGTATCTCTTGGATTTTGTGTTTTATGTACATATCGCATTTAACTGCAAATTCTGGGCTTAACCATCGCAAGAAAAAAACCGATAAATCGCTGTGAATGTATGTGCCGCCATAGCGCCCCTCTTTGGTTTTTATGATTTCTAACTGTGTAGAATTCCCCACAGTTAAAACCTCGATGTATTGCCGTGTTTCTTTATTTCTTAACCACTCTCGTAC
This sequence comes from Helicobacteraceae bacterium, assembly GCA_027084065.1. Classification (GTDB taxonomy): domain Bacteria; phylum Campylobacterota; class Campylobacteria; order Campylobacterales; family Sulfurimonadaceae; genus S012-15. Next base: position 675 of record JALWLR010000095.1, read on the forward strand.
ATCTTTGCCAAACTGCTTAGCCAACTTCGTAGCGTTGATATAAAGCACCTCATCACTTAAAAGCTGTGTGATGTCTATAATGACATTTTTGCCCTCGATGGTTGTTAGGTCGGTGGTCTTCATTATGCTACCTCCGCTTTTACAACTGCGTGACTCTCAAGCCACTTGTCAAGCTCGTAACGGTCATAGCGAATGAAACGACTGCTTATCTTTACATAAGGGATTATTCCCCGCATTCTCCAATTTGCTTGGGTTTGCAAAGCTATGCCAAGCCCTCCCTCATCTGTTGGTTTTGCAATGTCTTCGGGTGAAGCCCATCTGCCAAATTTTTTGATATGTTCTGGTATCTGTGTATCAGCACTCTGGTGATTTTGCGTAAACTGCATAAAAATGCCTTTCACTTCGGGTAGCTACTCCAAAGGTTTAGTTTAATTTACGAATTCGTTAAACGAAGTATAAAAAAATGTTGTTCTGGCTTGGAGTAAGATTTAAGTGGAATTTTTTACACTAAAAAAGTAAGAAAAAAAGTGTAAAATTTTAGTCGATTTTTTTACACTTTTACAAAACGCTTACACCTGTCAAAAGTTCTTTGTATCGGCATTCCTCTATGTAAGGTTTGATTGCAAGATATAATTGATAAACCCGATCTCCTTTTAAATTCACTTGACTGCATACCTCATCTTCTTCGCATATCGTTTTTATTGTTGATTCTGATTTTGCCTCATAGTATTCTTTTTTTGCTTCCAGCTCTTGAATCTTTTTTTCTATGGTTGATAAATCTTTATTGTTTTTTATAGAGTGTAGTTTTTCTTGATACACTGTCTTGTATCGCTCGTTATATTCTTCGACTTCTTGCATTCTTGCGGTTACATAGTCGTATATGAAAAACATATCTGCCATTTGTACTGCTTTTGGTTTCTTGGGAAAATTTTTAGTTGGTTCGGCTTCTTGTAATTCAACGCCTAATAATTCTATTGGAGACTGTATAATGCTGCTATCATTATCAAAACTATTTTTCAATAGTCGTATTTGTGCTTCAAGTTCATTTAAAGGTAATGCTAAATTTATATTGATTTTGATACTTTTGTCATATTTTTTTGGGATCACCAACGAGGTAACTGTTCTTGGTGCGATCATTTTTATATTGATTCTCTTATCGCTGATATTTTTCTTGCTGTCAAATATTTTTTTTAATCCTTCTGGAATATTTTTTATGAGTAAATCCTCAAAAAATACATCTTTTGATATAACAATTTGATCATCTTTCGAGAATGACAAAAATTCAATACTATCTATTTTATTTTGTTCTTTGAGTAGTTTTTCAATTTTGGTTTTTGCATAGAAAAAGTTGAATTTTCTTCTATGATCTATTTCATCTAAAATGTCATTTTCATAAAAATATCTATACCAATATGTATGTTTTAACTCTGCAAGCAAGTTTTTAATTAATGGAATATGTCTGTTAGTGGCATAAAAATTGTCATAGTAGCAAGGCTCTCGCATTTCTTCCAATGCATTATCATTCTTTTCAGCATTCTGTACTGACTCTTCATATTCATTTAGTCTATTTTGATAAATTATTTCGTTTTCTTCATTTGCGCAGTATTTTTCATGTTCATTTGACACATTTGATAAAAGTTCGTCAATTTCAGCTTTTAGTCGGATTATATTTTTATTTCTAATCGCCATCTCGTAAGCCACACACTGCGTAAGCTCATAATCCTCAAAGCTCTCTATCTCTTGGTATATCGGATCGTCTCTTTTCGGTAAATCACTCATCACACCACCTCAACATTGATTATATTTTCCAACTGCTTATTGGCATCTTGAGAGCCTTTGAGGTGGTTAATAGTGCGGTAATACTCATCCACCGTCTCGGCTTTCGTATGCCCCAAAGAGGCACTCAAAACGGTTGCGGTCGTTCCCATCTCGCCTAATGCCGTTACGAGTATGTGCCTAAAGTAGTGCATCGTAAGTTCTTCTATGCCCGTATCGGCTCTTAGCTTCGCCAGCTGCTTTTTAGGAGGGTGTAGCTTCCCGCCTGTTCTTGGAGATTTGAATACAAGCCCCTGCGTGTCGTTTATCTCCAAAAGAGGAGCTTTTATCGCCATAGGGAGGTCATAGGTCTGGTCTATGCTCACTTTGTTGTTTTCGGCTCGTATGGTGTAGCGGTTGGTATGCAAGTCGATGTCCCGCCACTCCAAAGTAGCGATCTCGTTCCAGCGTCTCCCAAAGAGAGCAAACATAAATAAAGCCCGATAAAACGGATCATCTTTGTAGCGTGACTGTATGGCATTGTAGAGAGTGGATATCTTTTGCGTTGCGTTGGTCACTATCTTTTTGCGGTGTCGCTTTCTATTGGGTATAGTGATGGCGGGTATCTTCTTGGTCAATGCCCCGTTACTCTCGGCATACTCCAAAATCGGCTTGAGTGTTTGCAGCAGCACTTTTTCAATGCTGCGGATAGAGCATCCATTTGCGCTTTGCTTGCTGTATCCGTGTGTTTCCATAAACTTTCGTATCTTGTTTATGTCGTTCTCTATAATCCTGCTTGCTTTTTTGTTTCCTATGTGCGGCTCTATGTAGAGTTCATAAAGGCGTTTTCGTGCTGTCGTCCACTCGGAAGGTGTGCATTTGTTTTCAAAATACTGCTCGGCTATGTAGTTGAGTTTGGTATCTGGGTTGAATGGGTTTTCAACTTCGGTAAGTTTTTCTTCTCTGTACGTTTCGGCTTCTTTGCGTGCCTGCCTTTTTCGTTCCGCTTTAGTCCACGTTTTGTTTGAGAAGTCAATCGTTTTGTAAAATTCTCTACCGTTGTTTTTGAAACGATAATGAAAGCGCGTAAAATCTTTATTCGCTCTCAAACCTTTTAGCTCTGTCACTGTATTGATAAATTCTTTTGGTACCGCTGCCATACTAAACCTTTAAGAAAAGTGCATACCCCACTTTACACCCCACTTTTTGAGTGATTTATTATATCATTTTAAGTATTAATAGAAAAGTAAGAAGTCTTGAAAAGCCCTAAAATAGGGGTTTGAAGTATTTTAAGATATGATAGCTCCATAGTTTGCGGTACCAGCGGTCTCAGGTTCGAATCCTGACGGGCGCGCCATTTGGAATTATCTACTCAATCAATAAGTTAATTTTCCAGCATTGTTTTTTATAATTTAGAAATAAGTGCTATAATACTGCTTTTTAATGGCCCGTTAGCTCAGTTGGTAGAGCAAGTGACTGAAAATCACTGTGTCCTTGGTTCAATTCCGAGACGGGCCACCACTCTACAGAAGCGGGGGTGACTTGGTTTCGACGGGATCAGGTAACTGTCGGTTGCATGCCGGACTGGGCATTCCGTTATACGGCCCAATGCGAATAAACGCAAACAACACAAATTATCGCCCTGCTTACGCTGTAGCGTAAGTTAACCTTTTTTAGGGCTGCTCTCACGCTTGAGGCTACATAGATAGCGATTTTGAGAGTATCACACTTTTTGTAGCTATATCGTCTCGTGTGTCTCCACGGACGATGAACTTTAAGAGGCTCGCCCGGTGTAGCTTTGCAGGTTGTGCGAAACCGGGCTAAATCCAATCAACCTCTCTAAGCATGTAGACGCCGACAGACACCTGGTTTCGGACTGCGGTTCGATTCCGCACACCTCCACCAAAAGTACATCTTCAAACCCCCTGAAACACCCTAAACAGCGACACATCAACTCCAACAAGTGTCTATGATTATCTACGAAAGTACACCTAAATCTATATCATAATGTACCTTTCAGTGTACCTTTGCCATAATACGATCAAAAAAGGTACACAATGGCAAAGCATAAATTGAGTGACTCGAAGGTACGCAATGCAAAGCCGGGCATATTGAGTGACGGTGAAGGACTCTATCTTAAAGTGACACCCGAAGGTACAAAAAGCTGGTTCATTCGCTATTACGATCTCAACAAAAAGCCAAAGAAGCGAGTCATCGGACGCTATCCGATCGTTACGCTTGCCGAAGCGCGTGAGAGAGTTGTTGAGATCAAGAAGGCTTTGAAAAATGGTGAGGATCCGTTTAAAGAGCCTGAACCTATCGAGCATATTGAGAGCGTTGAAGATTGGGAGGATCTATACAAAGAGTACAAGAATGGAAAGAAAGATCTCGAGGTGCAGCTCTTCAACAAGAAAACCACTTTTTATCAATGGAGTTTATTCTATCTCGATCGACTCACTCAAGATGCTTCGGAAGCTCACTACACACGAACACTCAAAGGCTTCAAGAAGGATGTGTACCCGGCTATCGGTGACAAGCCTATGGTCGAGGTTACATCGGGTGATATAGCCGCCATCCTTCGAGTGATGCGTGATCGTGATGCGAGAGCGAGTGCTGAAAAAGTGTATTCATCGATCTCTCGATGCTTCCAAGTGGTTATAGCCAACTATCCTGAAATCGTAAGCGTCAATCCCGCTCAAGGCATCAAGATCGGTGACATAATCGGTAAGCCGCAAAAGAAGCACTATCCGATCATAACGGATGAGAAGGAGCTTGGAGCACTGCTCAATGCCATCGACAATTATCCGGGTCATCCAAGCACGCGCCTTGCACTGAAGCTGATAGCTCACACTTTCGTTCGACCGTTCAATATCCGACACGCAGAGATAACCGAGTTCGATCTCGATAAGCGTCAGTGGGTGATCCCTGCAAACAAGATGAAAACGAAGAATGAGCACATCGTACCTCTTACAGATACAACCATCAAGATCGTCGAAGAGGCTATATGGTTGAGTGAGGGGGATTATCTCTTCCCTTCACCAAGAGGTCGTAACACCCCTTTGAGCGATGCAGCACTTGTCGCTGCACTTCGACGATTAGGGTACACGAAGGATGAGATCGTGGCTCACTCCTTCCGTGCCATCTTCTCCACCATAGCGCACGAGAAAGAGATCTTCAGCCACGATGTCATCGAGACGCAACTCGCTCACAGTGTTGGATCCGAAGTGAGTCAGGCATATAACCGCGCGAAGTACCTTGACGAGCGTCGAAAGATGATGGCGTGGTGGAGTGATT
>JALWLR010000096.1 GCA_027084065.1 Helicobacteraceae bacterium
CAACTGTAAGCCATGTTATGGCGTTTTTAGCAGTGATACCCTCTGCCATCATCTCTTCAAAAAAGTATGCCGTCTCTTTCGTAGAGGTTATGACACTGGCATTGTAGTCGTTCATGCCGTACTCTTCGACAAAACGTTTCGCTTTTTGATCCGGCAGTTCCGGTATTTTGGAGTACTCTTCAAGCATTTCGTCGCTAATGACCGCTTTTTTCAAATCTGGATCCGGAAAGTACCTGTAGTCTGCTGCTTCCTCTTTTCCACGCATGCTTCGCGTCTCTTGCTTATTCGCATCAAACAGGCGTGTTTCTTGAATGATCTCTTCATCATATGTACCATCTTCCCATGCTTCGATCTGTCTTGCGACCTCGACCTCTATCGCCTTTTGAATGAAGCGAAAGGAGTTGATGTTTTTTATCTCGACACGTGTATAGAGCTTTTCGTCTCCTTTAGGACGGATAGAGACATTGACATCAACGCGAAAACTCCCCTCTTGCATGTTCGCATCACTTATGTCGATGTAGCGAACGATAGAGTGTAGTTTTTTTACATAAGCAACAGCTTCTTCAGGGCTTCGCATATCGGGTTCACTGACAATCTCCAAAAGCGGTGTACCTGCACGGTTTAAATCCACTTTGGAAATTTCTCCATCATGTATGCTTTTCCCCGCATCGGCTTCTATGTGTGCACGATTGATGCGTATAACTTTATGCGAACCATCTTCGAAATCAATTTTTAGTTTCCCATGCTCTACAACTGGTTTATAAAGCTGGGTAATCTGATAAGCAGAGGGAGAATCGGGATAGAAGTAGCTCTTTCTATCAAAATAGGAGACTTGATTGATAACTGCATCGATAGCCGTTCCAAACTGTACCGATTTTTGCAGTACCGCTTTGTTCAAAACCGGTAAAGCACCGGGAAGTGCGAGACATGTCGGACAGGTGTTGCTGTTTTGTCTATGGTTGAAACTTGTAGGACAGGAGCAAAATAGTTTGGTTTTTGTATTGAGCTGAACATGCACCTCAAGACCGATGACTGTTTCGAACATAAAAATTCCTTGAAAGTGATAAAATAAGGTTGATTTTATCCAAAAAGAGTTTTAAGTTCGATTAATTTATCCCATCGGGTAGAGGATGCTTGTTTGTATCTTCTCAATGGCTTTTAAAATCGGTCGCGAAAGCTTCATATCTGCCGCATCTAAAATGGCATCGAGTTGATCGAGTTTGCGTGCTCCGACTATTGTCGAGGCTACAAAACTAAAATGCTTCGAGTAGGCAACCGCAAGCGTTACGGGATGGATGCCAAACTCCTTGGCAACTTCCAAAAACATCTCTGTAGCTTGCAATGTTTTTTCATTGTAGAAGCGCTTGGCATGGTTTCGCACCCGTGCATTTGGATGTTTCAAGTAGAGTGAAAATCGTGCATCTTCGGGAGTGAACGCTCCATTATACTTGCCGCTGAGTATACCGCCGGCTATGGGAGAGTACGGCAGTAAAGAGACATTCTCTTTTCTGCATGCAGTTTCTAATTCATCGAAAAACCGGGGGTTGAGAACACTGAAGTTGTTTTGTATGGAGTGGAAGCGAGGAAGGTTTTTGCATGTAGCCGTTGTATTTGCTTTTGCAATGCCGTATGCCGTATCGTTAGAGGTTCCAACATAGCGGATTTTACCCTCTTTTATCAACTCATCAAAAACGACAAGTGCTTCCTCTATAGGAACGACGGTATCGGGCCAGTGAATCTGGTAAAGGTCAATATAGTCTGTTTGCAAACGCTTCAAAGAGCCCTCAACGGCTCTTTTTATATGGAAACGATCTATAGCGGTCAAGCCATAGCGTATTGGAGGGACAAACCAGCCGCTTGCAGCTCCCGCGACCTTAGTTGCTAGAATGATGCTCTCTCTTGGCTTGCTCTGCATCCATTCGCCGACTATTTTTTCCGTCTCTCCGGCATACTTCGCATCCGGAGGAACGGGATAGAGCTCCGCCGTATCGTAAAAGTTGATGCCCGCATCATAGGCTTTATCCAAAATGGCAAATGCCTCCTCTTTGGAGGTCATGCTGCCAAACGTCATCGTTCCAAGGCACAAAGAGGTTACTCGCAACCCACTGCTGCCTATGTATCTATACTCCATCTCTCTCTTCTTTTTCTTCAATATTTTTTAGAATTTTTTCTAGCAGTTTTGTTTGCTTTTGCTGCTCTTGCAGCTTTTTTTTGTTTACCGAAAAAGCATCGAGTGCCAACAGAAGAAAAAGTGCCAAGTAAAGATAAAGAAAAGTAACACTTACAGCAGTTACAAAACCAAAAGAGATAAAAATGCGAAAGACAAGATAGCCGCCAAGGAGTACAAATGCTCCTGAAGCGCCTAGAAGAAAGTTGAGAATTTTTTCAAAAGTACCGCGCTGCATCACTTACGGTTCGATATGATCTGCTTGAACAGCACCACCGATATAGACATACGTAAGCATCATAAATATAAACGCTTGCAAGAAAGCACCAAACGTAAGCAGTGCAAACGGAATAAGCGGTAGAACCCACGGTGTAAGCATCAAAATTACCGCTAGGAACATATCATCCCCTTTGATGTTACCGAAAAGTCGGAAGCTCAAAGAGACGATACGAGAGATATGCGAAACGATCTCAACCGGAAACATCAACCATGCAAGCCACCATACGGGACCCATAAAGTGTTTGAAATAGTTAATGACACCATGAAGTCTAATCCCTTCAAAATTGTAGTAAACAAAAACGGCAAGCGCAAGTGCGAGCGTCATATTTAAGTTTGCAGAAGGGGCTTCAAATCCCGGAATGATTCCGATAACGTTTGCAATGAAAATAAAAATTCCAAGTGTCGCTACAAGCGGAAGATACTTTCTTGCATGTGCTCTACCCATAACATCCGCACCCATTTTCCAAACACCTTGAAGGTAGGCTTCCATTACGTTTTGGGCACCTTGAGGGACGACTTGGAGATTCTTCATAGCCATTCTAGCAATAAGCATTGCGATGACGGCGGAAAGAATCATGTGTGACAAAAAGAGAAAATCATGGTCTTGACTTAGCAGACCGAAAAATGTAAAAACTTCACCCATGAGAGGACACTCCGTTATTAAAATTGCGCAATTATATAAAGTTTTGCATTAAACTATTATGAAACAGGTTCTATTTCCTGACCTCGAAGCGCTTCGACAAAACTTGTCGCATAGGCACCTTTTGGCAAAGCAAAGCGTAGTGTCGTCATCTCCTTTTTTGCATGCAGTGTTACACCGAACTCTTTTGGAAAGACGATTGCCGCGCGTCTATAACCTTTGTAGGGGAGGTACTCATCATCGAACTCTTTCTCAATCTCACGCGCTTCAAAGCGTGCCCGAAAAGCGCCTCTACCGCATAACAGCCCCGTAGGCAGCACCTTTTTTTGTAAAAAATCGGCTAACGGAGGCTCTTTGGGTGTAAAGAGTTTCTCTCTCTCATCCATATAGACATCGCCGCGTAAAAGTTTGAACTTTCCATCGGATGAGAGTTCTATACGCTTTTTGAGCCATTCATTAAAGAGATGACTTTGATAAACAGAAATCAGAAAGTTTCGCACTTTCGTATCTTTTATGAAGCGCTCGCCTGCAAGCATCTCCCTTGCCTGATCCAAAGCATCTTTATCCCTGCCAAAACGCTGATAACCAAAGTAGTTTGCAAGTCCCTCTTTAAGTATCTTTTTTGCAATCTTTTCTACTCGACCGGTTTTGATATTGTCCATCTCATACAGATTGATAACAAAACGATTCGCGCTTAAATCTCCCATTCGTATCGACTTCGTATCTTTGACAAGATCCAAAATCTCCAAATTTTTATGACGAAACTTTTTCAAAGCACTGATATAACGGGCATCGAAAGAGAAATACTGAATAGTTGTGGCATGTTTGTCTTTGAGTCCTGCATAACCTATGTCCCCGCTTTGCAGGTTAAGATACTTTGAGAGTGTCGCCACCGCGTCCCAAGTCGTCATCTCCGTTTTTTTCACTTTGGCTATAACATACTTGCCTTTTTGTGCAAATTCTCTCAAAGGGAGCTCTTCAACGAAAAAATCCTCTTTTGTCTGTTTGAACCGAAACGCTATATCGCCGCTATGTAAATAGCGCCTCATAATGCCAACACCTTGAGCTCTTTTTGTGCCATTTGTATATCCTTTTGAATCTGTTTTTTTAAATCTTCCAAAGAGTCAAAGCGTCTGTTTTCACGCAAAAAAGAAATGAAACTGATTTCTGCTTCTTTTTTGCATGTAATACTTTCATGGAGTATATGCGACTCTATGGCAAACGAGCCATCCGTGCTTACACGATGCCCTATAAAGCTCACGGACGGATGAAAGTGCTCCTCATCATCTATGCGTGTCAATGTCGCATAAACTCCCTCTTTTGGAATCTCAAAATGCTCTACATGCAGATTGATTGTCGGAACGAGACGCTCTTTGCCAAGCCCCTGCCCGTGAATGTGTCTGCCGATAATGGAGTAGTTGTACCCAAGCAGTTTGTTGGCAAAGCTGATTTTTCCATCTCTAATCGCTTCGCGAATTACATGCGAATGCACCGAAACCCCATCCACTTTAACCTCATCGACGATCTCCACCTCCGCACTACACACCTCTTTGAGATAGTGCGCACTGTACTTTCGATCTTTCCCGAAATGAAAATCATACCCCACGACTATCTTTTTTAGATGAGGAAAGTGCTCTTTTAAAAGAGAAATGAAACCATCCGCTTCTAGATGCTTTATCTGCTCCAAAGGAAGATACAAAACGGGATAGTGCGTATGACGTTCACGAAGTCCGTCCGGCGTCAGTGAAGCATGCCCATTTTCTATAACGACTACGGCACCCTTTTTTCCAAGATGTCTAAAGAGCTCTTGATGTCCAAGATGCATTCCATCAAACCCACCAAGTGCAATCGCCTCAGCATTTTTTAAAGTAGTAGCAGTACTCAAGGTTACCATCCTTTCCCGTTATTTTCGACGGTGCTTTACAAAGCAGCTTCCATCCTTTTAATGTGCATGCATCTTCAAAGCCAATCATCGCTTTTTGCACCGCCTTTTCATCTTTGATAACCCCCTTTTTGTCTCTTTTGACACCGCGCCCCACTTCAAACTGCGGTTTGAAAAGCAGCACAATCTCATCTTTTGCCAATGTGTCAATTGTATCCAAAATTTTAAGAAGCGATATGAACGACACATCACTCACAACCAGATCAAACGGCTCGGACTCGAAGTTACGTATGTCGGTTTGCTCATACAGCGAGATGCGTTCATCTCCTCGCAAAGAGTCATGTAACTGATGCGATCCTACATCGACACATGTAACATGTTTGGCACCCATTTCCAAAAGTACTTGCGTAAAGCCGCCTGTGGAACTGCCTATATCCAATGCTTCTTTGCCTGCTACGCTAATGCCCGCCTCTTGCAAAAAAGGCAGCAGCTTCAAAGCGGCTCTAGATACATAATCCTTTTCTACATGCAAAACGACATCGCTTCCCTCTTCGACTTCATGGGAGTTTTTTGTAATGCACACACCTTCTACACAAACCACGCCCTCTTGTATGAACCGTTGTGCTTTGGTGCGGCTGATACCAAAACGCTCACTCAAGTAAGAATCCAACCTCAAAACTGAACCTCCAGTGCACCATAGACAATATCCATTTGCATATT
>JALWLR010000097.1 GCA_027084065.1 Helicobacteraceae bacterium
GATCCATTCCGAACCTGGAAGCTAAGCCTCTCATCGCTGATAATACTGCACCCTCCGGGTGTGGGAATGTAGGTCGCCGCATAGTTAATCGGGGTTTAATCTCCTCTTTTATCTTCTACCTCTAATATTAATACAATTTTCTTTTTAGCTTTTACATCTCTGAAATTGTCTTTGTCGTGGTATAATTTCCCAAACGATTCCTCAAGGTTAATTTTTATGCGTTATATAATAATCACGATCTTTTTTCTTTTTTCTTCTTCATCTTTTGCAGATTTTAACACTACAAAAAACAGTTTTATAGTTGATTTTAACTCTCAAACCGATACTCTTTATCGTCATACTCTTTTGACCACGGATCCTGCTTATGGTTTGGTAGCCGATCATCTCATTACTGATGCTTTTATTTTTTATTGGGGTAAAAAATATTGGAAATGGGGAACAAAATCTTTTCACTTTAATTCGGAACCATGGTTTGAAAAAGATTCTCAAACCGGCGGTTCTGACAAAACGGGTCATTTTTACATGACCTATTTGCTTTCTCGGGTACTCTCTTCAAGAATGGAAGATAGAGGTTGGAATGTATATGAAGCATCTCTTGCCGGAACACTTTCTGGCTTGCTTGCTATGACACTTTTAGAAGTGGGCGATGGCACAAGTGAGTATGGATTTTCCAAAGAGGATCTCATTGCCGATACTTTGGGTGCAACGCTTTCTTATATTTTACGAACCAATCCCCGATTAGATGATTTTATAGATATTCGCTTGGAGTATTTGCCAACGAAAGATTATCTTTCAAACGGAGACAATACGACTGATTATTCCGGTATGCGCCATTTAGCGGCTTTTAAATTGAGTGGCTTTGAGTCGTTAAAAAAAAGCTACTGGAGTCTTTTGGAGTTCCAAGTCGGGTACTATTCAAGAGGTTACAGAACATATGATACCGTTCCTAAAAGTCAGCACCTGTATGTAGGAGTTGGACTCAGTCTTGCTGATTTGGCAAGACGAAGTCAGATCAACGTTCTTAAAAATATTTTTGAATTCTATCAACCGGGGCATACTTATGTAGAGACGGATTTGTGGTCTCGTTAAGAAAAAATAAATATGTCATAGAGTCATACAAAGCGGTTTTTTAACATAAATTGGATAAAATAGAATACTTATACAGCGGAGCAAAAGATGGAAGAAAAAAATTACGGCGCGGACAATATTAAAGTTCTCAAAGGACTGGAAGCAGTTCGAAAAAGACCGGGGATGTATATTGGCGATACAGGACACCGCGGTTTGCATCATTTGGTTTATGAGGTAATTGACAACTCCATAGATGAGGCGATGGCCGGTTATTGTGATACGATCAGCGTAACATTGACAAAAAGAGGCACATGTATCATTAGCGACAACGGACGAGGTATTCCAACAGATATACATCCCACAGAGGGAGTGAGTGCAGCTACTGTCGTTTTGACTGTTTTGCATGCAGGTGGTAAATTCGATAAAGATACCTACAAAGTTTCAGGTGGTTTGCACGGGGTTGGTGTCTCAGTTGTAAATGCACTTTCGGATGAATTGCATATGACGATTTATCGAGATGGAAAGATTCATGAGCAGCATTTTAAAAAAGGTGTTCCTACAGGTCCATTGGAGATAACGGGAACAACGCGAAAAACGGGAACGACGATTGAATTCGCACCTGATCCTTCCATCTTTACCGAAACGACGACATTTGAGTATGATTATCTTGCAAAGCGTTTTAAAGAGCTCGCTTATCTTAATCCAAAAATTAAAATTATCTTCAAAGATGAAAGAGACAACAAAAAAGAGGAGTACCACTTTGAAGGGGGTATTAGCCAGTTTGTCGAAGATCTCAACAAAAAACAGGCACTGACGAAAGTTTTCGAATATAATGGAAAAGCGGAAGACATTGAGTATGATATTGCGTTTATGTACTGTGATGCATATGATGAAAAGCTTTACAGTTTTGTCAACAATATTCGTACACCCAATGGAGGAACGCATGAAGCAGGCTTTCGAGCCGGTCTTACACGAGCCATTTCCAACTACAATGCACAAAACGGCAATGCGAAAGAGAAAGATGTCAAGATAAGCGGAGAAGATGTAAAAGAGGGTCTTATTGCCGTTGTAAGCGCTCGTGTTCCAGAACCACAATTTGAAGGGCAGACAAAAGGAAAACTGGGAAATACCTATGTTCGCCCACTCATTCAAAAAGCGACATACGAACAGCTCAACAAATATTTTGAAGAGAATCCGATAGAAGCAAAAGCTATTGTGCAAAAAGCACTTATGGCTGCGCGTGGACGTGAAGCAGCGAAGAAAGCACGTGAGCTGACACGAAGAAAAGACTCTATGAGTGTAGGAACGTTACCTGGAAAACTGGCGGATTGCCAAAGCAAAGATGCTTCTATTTGTGAATTGTATCTTGTTGAGGGAGACTCTGCCGGCGGATCTGCAAAGATGGGACGCGATAGGGTTTTTCAAGCCATTTTACCGCTTAAGGGTAAAATCTTGAATGTGGAAAAAGCGCGTTTGGATAAAATTTTAAAATCGGATGAAATTACCAATATGATAACAGCCATGGGCTGTGGAGTAGGAGAAGAGTACAACGAGGAGAAGTTACGGTATCATAAAATTATTATAATGACGGATGCCGATGTGGATGGAAGCCATATTCAAACTCTTTTATTGACATTCTTTTTCCGTTATTTTCGAGATATTATTGAAAAAGGGTATCTCTATTTGGCACAGCCTCCGCTGTATCGCTACAAAAAGGGAAAAACAGAGCTTTATTTCAAAGATGACAGAGCTTTAAACGACTATCTTATAGAAAATGGAGTCGATTCGCTTGAAGTAGAAGGTATAGGTCGTAACGACTTGGTCTCTTTTTTCAAAATGGTCGATCATTACAAGCACTCTCTTGATGCTTTGCAGCGACGCTACTCTTTGGTAAAACTCATTCGCTATTTCATTGAAAACCCAGATATTATCGGCTTGCCAACCGAAGAGCTCCTTGCAAAAACCGAAGAGTTTTTGCAATCAATAAACAATAACATTCTGACAAAGAATGTAACTGAAGAGGATATCCACCTTTTTGTTCAGACAGAAAATGGAATGGAGGAGCTGCATATAAACGACGAGCTGTTTGCGGCACCGCATTTTAACGAAGCGAGTTTTGTTTACAATAAAATCAAAGAGTGGAATGTAGATCTCGATATGGATATACTCGAAGCGCTTGAGAAAATTATTGAGAGTGCGAAAAAAGGTGCGTATATTCAGCGTTATAAAGGTTTGGGGGAAATGAACCCGGAACAGTTGTGGGAAACGACGATGACACCGGAAAACAGAGTGCTTTTGCAAGTGAGTGTCGATGATGCCGAAGCGGCATCGGAAGCGTTTACACTTTTTATGGGCGATGAAGTGGAACCGCGAAGAAACTTCATTGAAAAGCACGCAAAAGATGTAAAACACCTTGACATTTAATCTCTATGCTGCTGCCTGAAAAAAAAGAGAGAGAATATCGTTTTAAACTTGCTTTGCGGATGGGACTTCCCATCTTCGGGCTGATTTTGGTTCTTGTATTTACAACTCTTATCAATAACTATCATAATCTTACCGCTGCTTTTTACATCGAATCCGTTTTACTTCTGTTTGTGAGTGTCTATTTTATACTCTATCTTATCTATAAGGGATTTGACGTTCAAATTGCAGACCCTATCAGTAAAACGTTTACAAGAGAGTACCTTTACAATTATCTCAAAGAGGAGATAAAAAAGCATGAAAAATATACGCTTATTCTTATAAGCGTTGACAATCTCTCAGATATAAACGCTCAATACGGTATCAAAAACGGTGATAAAGTTTTACGCTATATGGCTGCATGGATTGGAGAGTACATGCAAAAGCAGGGAATTGATGACTTTCCTCTTGGAAGAATCAAAGGCGGTGATTTTGTTATAGGATTGGAGGGAGACGCCAATGAGCATCGCGTGCTTGTTGAGTTGCTTTGCCTAAAGAGTGATGAGTTCAAAGTCGATACCATCGAAGTAAAAATATCGGGTGCCATTGCCGATACGGCTCTTTCTAAAAATTTGGATCATCTAATAGATTCGCTGTTTGATCAACAGGAGCTAAACCGGTATAAAAAAGAGGTCGGTTTTGAGAGTATAGATCCGACCGAGTTGGAGAGTTTGGTTATAGACGCTTTGGAGAAAGGTTCTTTATCCATTGCTTCACAAGATGTCTTCACACCAAATAAAGAGGCCGCTTTTAGTGAACTTTTCATACGTTTAAAGACAAAAAACGGTCGGTATGTTCATCAAAAAAAATATATGAAGGTCATTAAAAAACTCGGTTTAACGCTGGATTTCGATATAATGCTTATAGAAAAGATTGCCAAAAATCTTGAGCATTTCAGGCGAGAACGTCTAGCCGTTACCGTTACGACAAGTTCACTGCGTGACAATCTTTTTCGCAGTAAAATAGAGCAGTTGTGTTCTCAATACGAAAACTTGAGAGGGCGGTTGATTCTACTTTTTAGTGAGCATGAATACTACTCCAAAACACAGCGTTTCAATACAATTATCAAGAGCTACAAAGAGCTCGGAATCGAGCTTGCTGTCGATCATTTGGGAAGTGAACATGCAAGTTTTCTCTATTTGAGAGATTTGGATATAGATATTGTCCGTTTTGACAGCAGTTATACAAAAGCACAGAAAATTACCCAGTGTCGCCCTATTTTGGAAGGCTTTCTTGTAATGGCAAAGAAAAAGGGTGTGCGAAGTTGGGTTAAAATGATTGAAACAAAGGAGCAGTTTACGTTGATGCAGGAGCTTGGAGTGGAGTATATTCAAGGAAAATATTTATCGCAGATGGAGGAGGAAAAAGTATGAAGTATGGAGAAAAAGAGGTAGCAGAGTTTGATGTCGAGAAAGATTTGGAGATTTGGCCAAACAAGTATGATAGAGAGTATCTTATAAAAATAACGCTTCCGGAGTTTAGTTGTTTGTGTCCACGAAGCGGTTATCCAGACTATGCGACAATATATTTGGAGTATATTCCCGGAGAATGGGTTGTGGAGCTAAAAGCTATCAAGCTCTACATAAACTCTTTTCGTAACCGTTATGTTTCGCATGAAGAGAGTGCTAATGAAATATATGAAACGATACAAAAAAAGATAGAACCCAAATACATGAAACTTGTAGCGGACTTCAACCCAAGAGGCAATGTCCACACCGTCATTGAAATCAACAGCGAGGGCATTCAAAAGTGCTAACGGTCTTATGAGGATTTTCGGAAAGAAGAAAAAAAGTTCTCAAGGAAAAGAGAGTGTGTCGGAGTTATCGCAACGTATAGCTTCAATGAACTTGAGTGACTTGAACCTTTATGCCAAAGGGAAAATAGAGGGATTGCCACCAAGTGAAGAGGGGTTATCGGATGTTTTGAAACGCTTGACCTCTCAACTAAACGAGAATCGCTATTTTCTTGATGAAAGTGATGATGATTCAAAGCTAAAAAAAGCGTTTGATCTTGTTTTGTATATTGCAAAAAGTAAAAAAATAACGATGGATATAGTTGAAAAAATTGTTAATTTCACTCAGCAGTATGCAAAATTGATTCAGGTATATGATAAAAAGCATA
>JALWLR010000098.1 GCA_027084065.1 Helicobacteraceae bacterium
ATGAAGGGTGAGTGGCAACAAGTTGCAACTTCTCCACTTATCAAGTTCATGATTCTCGCTTCGACATTCTATATGTTCTCTACACTTGAAGGTCCTATTCAGGCTATCAAGTCAGTTAATGCTATTGCACACTTTACAGACTGGATTGTCGGACACGTTCACGATGGTGTTCTTGGATGGGTTGGATTCATGATTATGGCAGCTCTTTTCCATATGGCTCCACGTGTATTCAAAAGAGAGATTTACTCTAAATCTTTGATGAACGCACAATTCTGGATTCAAACACTTGGTGTTGTTCTTTACTTCTCATCTATGTGGATCGCAGGTATCACACAGGGTATGATGTGGAGAGCACACGATGAGTTCGGTAACCTTGCTTACTCATTCATCGATACAGTTACAGTTCTTCACCCTTACTATACAATTCGTGCAGTTGGTGGATTGCTCTACCTTACAGGTTTCTTCATGTTCGCTTACAACCTCTACAAAACTATGACAGCTGGTAGAGTGGTTGAAGAGTCTGAACTTAGAAGCGCATCACCTATGGGTGCATAAAAGAAAGGGGGAATAAGATATGTTTCATTGGTTAGAAAAAAGACCGTTTCTTTTTGCGGTAGGTGTATTTGTCGTTATTGCTTTTGCGGGTTTGATTGAGATCATCCCGGATTTCGGTAAGGCTTCTCGTCCGGTTATCGGTACGAAGCCTTACACAACGCTGGAGCTTGCAGGTAGACATGTCTACATCAAAAACAGCTGTAATGCATGCCACTCTCAGCTTATCCGCCCATTTAAAGCGGAAACTGACAGATATGGTCACTACTCACTCAGCGGTGAGTATGCATACGACAGACCATTCCTTTGGGGTTCTAAAAGAACAGGTCCAGACCTTCATAGAGTCGGTAACTATCGTACTACTGACTGGCATGAACACCATATGAAAGACCCTGCAGCAGTTGTTCCTGGATCTATTATGCCGGCATATCCATGGATGTTCAAAAACACTGCAGATATTGAAACGGCGTATGCTGAAATGATTACAGTCAATAAAGTGTTCGGTGTTCCATACAACAAAGAGATTCCAACAAAAGATGGTGGAAAAGTTGTCGTCAAACTACCGGCATCTCTTGATGAAGCACAAAAAGCTGCACTTGAAGAGGCAAAAGCTGTTGCTGCAGATATGAAAGATAAAGATGTTAAAGATATGGTTGCAAAAGGACAAATTCCTGAAATTGTAGCACTTATTGCATATCTTAACAGAATGAAATAGTAGGGGAGTGCAGTGGATATAAATACTTTTTCAGCCTATGCCTACTTTGGCTTGACAGTCTTTTTGGTTGTAGTGCTTTACAGCTACATCTACCATTTGTATACCAAAAAGAAGTCGGCTGACGGTATAGATTATGAAGAGTATGCAAACATCGCACTTAACGATGACTTGGAGGACACTCCGGTGAAACCCAAGTCTAACGATAAAGAGAAATAGGAGAGATATATGAATAAGCTTTATCTATGGGGTGGGATCCTTACCGTTTTGATGGTAGGAGCTACTTATATGGCAATCGGTATGACAAAAGGTGGACTCAACGGTGACATCGTCAATACGCTTGCCGTACTCGGTGCTATCGCTATTGCCGTCATCACAATTTGGGTTGTAGTAAAGTATGTACGCCAGATGCAGACAGATACAGCAAGTGGTGAACTTGCTGAAGAAAACTGGGATGGTATTGGCGAATATAAAAACGACCTTCCAATTGGTTGGGCGGTTATGTTCCTTGGTACTATGGTATGGGGTATGTGGTATTTCCTTCTTGGATACCCGGTCAATGCATTTAGCCAAATCGGTCAGTACAATGCAGAAGTTAAAGAGAAAAACAAAAAATTCGAAGCGGAGTATGCACAGATCAAGGGTGAGAGACTCGTTGAAATGGGTGAGTCCGTATTTCTTGCAAACTGTACCGTATGTCACGGTATCAACGCTGACGGTATGGAAGGCAAAGCTGCGAACTTGAACCAAAGAATCGAGAAAGAATCTGTTGAGTATGTTATCAAGCATGGTTCGAACAACAAACTTCTCGGTATGGAAATGCCGATGCCTGATCGTAACGGTCTTTTCAATGCAAATACAGGTGCGCTCATTACTGATGCAGAGATAGAAACAGTAGCAGCATATGTAGCTAACGGTTTCCAAGGTGCAGGTGCTGATATATTTGCAGGAACTTGTGCAGGATGTCACGGACCTGACGGTAGAGGTATGCCAAGTGTAGCTCCAAACATCAGAGAATTCACAACAGACCTTGTTGTAAATGTTCTTACATATGGTAAAAAAGGTGCTATAGGTAAAATGCCTGCACTTGACATGCTTAACAAAAAACAAAAAGAAGCTGCTGCTGCTTATGTTATTAGTATCAGCAAAGGAGAGTAGTCATGAATGAAAATAGAAGTGTATTTTCCATAGACGGCGTAACAGGGATGCTTATAGCGACAGCTTTGTTGCTAAGTATTCTTGCCTTCTTGAGCATGAGTGCAATTAGTGCACAGCAAAACAACGCAACGACTTACTACAAGATAGACGAAGAGAAACTTGTGCCTATCAGTAAAGAGAATGCGAAGTACTATCACGTAGTGAAACAGTAAGGAGTATAAGATGGATAAAATTATCGGTTGGGGCCTTGTCCTTATGGCGGCGTATACTCTCTATGCAGTTGTAACTCCAAACCACCTTTTCGTTGGGTAGGACGGGTTATTTGAGTACTTCACGAGGGCTTGCGGCCCTCATCCTCATTTTTTTCGCTTCCAATCTTTTAGCAGACTATTTATATAAAGACGAAATCACGGCAAACAGAAAGTTCAAAGAGGATGTTGAAATTCTCGGTAAAGAGCTTCATGATAAAACAGGGATTGCGGTTCGACTTGTAATGCTGAAAAAACTTCCAAAAGGGATGAGCATTGTCGAGTATGAAAAAGAGTTGGCGTCGAAATTCGATGAGCCGACAGTGTTACTTACTTTTAGTGAACTTGACCAAAAAGTGGACATCCTTGCCAAACCACACTCTTTATATCAATATTTTGACAAAAAGCAGATTCTCTCCCCCGTAGCTTCATATGTGCAGTCACTTTTTATGGCACTCTTCTTTTCACATTCGTGGAAAGAGTTTAAAGAGACTGTTAGTGATTATGGAGGGACTATCATTCCTTTATTGGCGCAAAAAGCGAAAAAGGGAGAAGAAGCGCAAAAGTATGCAACAGCCATGTTCAACGGTTACGCCGACGTCGTAGGGCAAATCGCACAAGCAAAAGGTGTGAAGCTCGAGCATGCCGTCGGCGATGCGAATCAAAAAGCGATACTTGCTATAAAAGTGTTGTTTTATGGTTTCATATTGTATGCCATAATTCTCTACTTCAAACGAAGATTTTTCTCAAAAAGGCAAGAAAACGATGCTTAAAAGTGGAAAACAGTGGCCGATATTTATAGCTGTTGCTATATTTGGTGTTGTAGGGTTGAGTTACTGGACGATCAAAGAGACAATGACAGCTGATCTCTCACAAAGTGATCTGTATATGTCTTATTATCAAAACGTAGATGAGAACATCAATGACATTATTGCTGCAAATATCGCTTTTGATAAAGAGTATACTCTAAAACTTATAGCGGTAAACTTAGGCACAAAAGAGGGTAAGGTCATTTATGAAATTAGAAAAAAAGATGGCACACCCGTCAATGATGCCAATGTGAAACTTGTACTCTCCAGACCGGTTAACGATGCCAAAGATATTGTTCTCAAACCTACAAAAATAGAAGATGGAAAATACTATTTTGAGAATATACAGCTGCCAAAAAAAGGTCGATGGAACTTGATGCTCAAAGTGGACTTGAACCAAAAACGACGCTACTACAATCTAAAAGCAGATACAAGGTCGGATAAAGCTTTCGAGTATTAGGCATGCATGCCAAGAGCATAATC
Organism: Helicobacteraceae bacterium; assembly: GCA_027084065.1. Classification (GTDB taxonomy): domain Bacteria; phylum Campylobacterota; class Campylobacteria; order Campylobacterales; family Sulfurimonadaceae; genus S012-15. Next base: position 3,963 of record JALWLR010000098.1, read on the forward strand.
CTTCCGACTACAAGAAGCATTCGTTCGCGGGTGCTTACCTCCTCTTCCTCTTTTTTACCAAACTTTATAACGATGGGCGAATTTTTACAAAAAGCCCTACTTGTACCAAATTTACGCCTAATTGACGAGGATACTCGCACACTGCTTTTACTAGAAGCGGCAGATTTTAAAAATTTTCAAAAACTACAAATTGAGCGAAACTTTTTTACGTTTACAAAAAACTCTTCGTATATTTTTGGTTTTTTTGAAGAACTTGAAGCTGAGCGTGTCTCTTTGGAGAGTATTGCAGCACTTGATCTTTATGGAGAGTATGACGAGCACATGCAAATACTCCAAGAGTTAAAAAAGCGCTACGAGCAGCTTTGCATAGAACGAGGATTTTATGACAAAATCATGCTACCACGCTTGGCGTCGCTTCAACACTCTTATGTAGAGTCTTTGGGAGAAATAGAGGTAGAGGTTTCAGGAATGCTGACAAACTTCGAACTAGAAGTGCTTACAGAGGCAGCAGAACATACGAAAGTTGTGCTTCATTTCGAAGCGGACGCATACAATTTGAAAATGCAAAAACGTTTACAGACTGTAGGGTTTGAGCTTGAAAAAGGGTATGGCTACTTGCTTGATTTATCTACAAAAGAGATCATAAAAAAAGAGCCTTTACAATCCAACGACTCCATAGAAGCTTATGCCGTTTCCCAGAAGCTTTTAGAAGTTGCATTGATAAAAGCAAAAGTTGCAGAGTATGTTCAAAAGGGGTATGATCCTTCGAAAATAGCTGTTGTTTTGCCCGATGAAACGACAAAAGATTTTTTAAAAATTTTTGACACCAAACGAAACTTCAACTTTGCTATGGGAGAGAGTTTAAGACAAAGTGCGGTATTTCAAAAACTGCGGGCGACACTTGAGGCTATAGAGGAGATGAGTGTTCAAAACGAGGCGTATCTGGAGCGGATGGGAGATGAACTCTATTTGGAGCTTTTTGGTATATACAATAAGCCGCTTGGAGAGCTCGATATAGAGAAGGTTTTAGAACGACTTCTTGATTTGTGCGAGACGAAAGAGGAGCAGCGTGCCATCAAAGAGGAGAGCTACCGTTTTGTAAAATTGTTGCCTTACATGCAAGAGCTCACACTCAAAGCGGCACTGAAAATATTTACAAGCAGGTTGGCACAAAGAAGTGTCGATGATGTCGGTGGTGGAAAGATTACCGTCATGGGGGTTTTAGAAACTCGTAGTATGGAGTTCGATGCAGTAATAGTGCCTGATTTTAACGATTCGAACATTCCAAAAAGAGTTGAAAAAGATATGTTTCTCAACAGTGTGATTCGACAAAAGGCTGCATTACCGACGAGAAAGGATAGAGAGGAACTGCAAAAACATTACTATGAGGCTTTGTTTCGAAAATCGAAAGAGGTGTGTGTCATATATGTGGAGAGTGAGACGGATATGCCATCGAAGTTTCTTAAAGAGCTTGGTATTGGAAACGTTTTGCATGTAGATGAGTCAAAACTCTCTAGCAAACTCTTTTCTTCTTCCGCTGCACTTGGAGAAAAAAGAGTCAAATCTTTTAGTGTGCCTTATGATTTTACCAAAAGCAGACTCTCCAATGCAAAACTCTCCACCTATC
>JALWLR010000099.1 GCA_027084065.1 Helicobacteraceae bacterium
GGTCAAGGCGTATACATATGTAAAAACTGCGTCTACTCCGCTTATAAAATAATGTTCGGAGACGATAAAAACGCAAAAGAGGAGAACAAAGAGCTCATTGAAAAAACGGCTCAGCTTCTCACACCAAAAGAACTCGATAAATTCTTAGGCGAATACATCATAGGTCAAGAAAGAGCGCGAAAACTCGTAAGCGTTGCCGTTTATAATCACTATAAACGTATTTTCAAATCCGACGTCGTCGAAGATGAAACCGAAATTCAAAAATCGAACGTTTTGCTCATTGGACCAACTGGAAGCGGAAAGACACTCATAGCTCAGACAATAGCCAGAATTCTCAACGTTCCTATAGCCATTGCCGATGCTACGAGCCTCACAGAAGCGGGGTATGTCGGAGAAGATGTCGAAAACATTTTGACAAAACTACTCCAAGCAGCGGATGGAGATGTAAAAAAAGCAGAACAAGGCATTGTCTTTATAGATGAAGTAGATAAAATCTCCCGTATGGGCGAAAACAGAAGTATCACAAGAGATGTCAGCGGCGAAGGTGTGCAACAAGCCCTGCTTAAAATAGTCGAAGGTTCAAAAGTGAACATTCCACCAAAAGGGGGACGAAAGCACCCTAACCAGGAATTTATCACAATCGATACTACCAACATTCTCTTCATATGCGGCGGTGCATTTGACGGTCTTGAAGAGATCATCCAAAAAAAACGGGGAAAGAACGTTCTTGGCTTTGGTCATGAGAAAAAGTCCAAAGAGGAGCAAAAAGTGGACTTTTCTCAAGTCGAACCTGACGACCTTGTCGCATACGGTCTTATTCCTGAGCTTGTCGGACGTCTTCCTATCATCGCTACTCTCAATGAAATTACCGAAGATGACATGATCCGAATCCTGACCGAGCCGAAAAACTCTCTTGTCAAACAGTACAAAAAGCTTTTTGCCATCGACAACGTCGAACTTACTTTCGAAGAGGATGCTTTGCGCGCTATAGCAAAAAAAGCTATAGAGCGAAAAACAGGAGCAAGAGGACTACGTGCCATTATGGAAGAGACGATGATCGACATTATGTACGAACTTCCGGAATACTCCGGATACGAAATCGTCATAACCAAAGAGGTCATCGAAGAGGGTGCAAAGCCGATCTATATTAAAAAACAAAAAATCGCATAAGGCTATAGAATGATACTCAACAAACTCATCGGTCTGTTTTCAAACGACCTCTCCATCGACCTTGGAACGGCAAATACAATCGTCATAGCCAAAGGCAAAGGCATCATCATCAACGAGCCTTCGGTCGTTGCCGTCAAAACGGAAAAGTACGGACAACAAAAAGTCCTTGCAGTCGGTCAAGAAGCTAAAGATATGGTTGGAAAGACACCCGGAAACATCAAAGCCATCCGTCCTATGAAAGATGGTGTCATCGCCGATTTTGATATGACTGAGAAAATGATCCGAAAGTTCATAGAAAAAGCGCATGGGCGAAGCTCCCTTATCAGCCCGCGCATTATCATCTGTGTACCCTACGGACTAACACAGGTTGAGAGAAAAGCGGTAAGAGAATCGGCTCTAAGTGCCGGAGCCAGAGAGGTTTTTTTGATTGAAGAGCCTATGGCGGCGGCAATAGGTGCCGGTATAGAGATACGAGAGCCGCAAGGAAACCTCGTTGTCGACATCGGTGGAGGAACGACGGAAATAGGCGTTGTATCGTTAGGCGGTTTGGTTTTGTCTAAAAGTATTCGAACTGCCGGTGACAAACTCGATAAAGCCATTGTCGACTATGTCAAGAAAAACTACAATCTTCTCATTGGAGAGCGTACTGCCGAGGAGATCAAAATCAATATCGGTACTGCCGTTCCGCTTGAAGAGAATCTGCGCATCACTATTACGGGACGTGACAACGTCGAAGGGCTTCTTAGCTCTATAGAACTTACAAGCGAGGATGCAAGAGAAGCGATGAAAGAGCCTCTAAGAGAGATTGCCGAAGCACTCAAAGAGGTTCTTGAAGATATGCCACCGGATCTTTCTGGAGACATTGTCAATCACGGTATTATCCTTACTGGAGGCGGTGCACTCATTCGCCAACTTGACAAGTATCTCTCCGACATCGTCAAAATACCGACCTACGTTGCAGACGAACCACTCCTCGCCGTTGCACGGGGAACAGGACGCGCACTGGAAGAAATAGACCTTCTTCAAGATCTTTCCGATAGCGAATAATGAACAAAGGTCTGCTTGGATTTTTCGTTCTTGTCGTCCTTCTTTTTTGGGCGATGACGAACTATACCTCCATCTTGCATAAACCCATAAACGGATTTTTCAATAGTGTAAAAAACAGCTACATGCAAACGCTTGCAAACATTCAAGAAAGTATTGACGAGCATTTTTTCCAAGCAGAAACGATTCAAACACTTTCAGACCGTATACAAAAATGCAAAAAAGAGCGACTCGTCATGCATCAACTCCAAGAGGAGCTCCACAACATCAAAAAACTTCATGACGCAAACCTCAGCATCGACCCGCGTGTACAGTTGGTACGAGCCGTATCCTACGAAAAGTTCGGAAATCTCAACCATCTATGGATGGATGTAGCCGACTACAATGCTTCAAAAATCTATGGTCTAGTTTACAATCAAAACGTTGCCGGCATCATCATTGCAAAAGAGAATATGCCCTTGGCTCTTTTGCTAAGAGATCCCAAATGTTCCTACGCCGTAAGCATAGGAAAAGAGGAAGCCCCAGGTATCGCCCACGGCAACAATGACAAAAACATCATTGTCACTTTCATTCCGACATGGTACAACATAGAAGTAGGAGACGAAGTACGAACAAGCGGGTTGGATAACATCTTTTTTAAAAATCTAAAAGTCGGTAGAGTCGTCTCGCTAACTACCTCGCAAGGCTACATCAAAGCCGTTGTCAAACCCTACTTTACAAGTATGACAAACGAATACTTTTATATGATAGAAAAAACAAAATAGGAAATCTATGCGTCATAGTATAATTACTCTTTTTCTTATCATGCTCTTTTTAAGCAAACTGACTGCAGAAGAGCTCACTATTGGTGCTGGAGCTTACTTTCAGACACAGCCTTATAAAAATTGCGACGCTATCATTGTTCCCTCTCCCGTCATTTTTTACGATAACGGTATTGTCTATGCCAGATGGACACGATTTGGCGTCTATTTCTACGGAAGCAAAGAGAAAAATCTTCAATGGGGTTTTTCTTTAACTGCACAACCAAGACCAAACGGCTACAAACCTTCGGATTCTCCAGACTTAGAGGGACTCGATGAGAAAAAGAGCTCTTTTGAAGGAGGACTTGCCTATACCATATATAGCCAAGGAAAGTATCTTGAAGCGATGCTTTTAACCGACTTGCTTGGGCGCTACGACTCCTACATCGCAAAGGTGGAAATAGGCATGAAACAAAAAATCGCAAATGTAAGCCTCTACCCAAGCCTTATTGCTGTATATGAAAGTAAAAAATTTACCGATTACTATTATGGAATCTCCGATAAAGAAGCTGCTAGAACTTCTTATCTTCCTTACAATCCAAACGGAGGTCTGCGTGTTGCAGCGCAAACCTACATAAACTACCCTCTAACAAAGAAATGGTCTGCATTTTTCAACCTGCGAATTGATCGTTTGACCAACAATGCAAAAAATTCTCCCATTGTCTCCGACTCTCTTGTCTACTCCGGTCTAGCCTCTCTCCTTTACACATTCGACTAGATTATATGAAATATTAAGCACCTTTTTACTATAATTGTAGGATTTTTAAGTACTGCATGTAAAAGGTAAAAAATGCCAAAAAGAACCGATATCCACACTATACTGCTCATAGGATCAGGACCAATTATCATCGGTCAAGCCTGTGAATTCGACTATTCGGGAACACAAGCCGTCAAAACACTCAAAGAACTAGGCTATAGAGTCGTTCTCATAAACTCCAATCCAGCCACTATCATGACCGACCCTGAATTCGCCGACAGAACCTACATAGAACCCATCAATGAAGAGGTCATCGCCAAGATCATCGAAAAAGAGAATGTCGATGCCATTTTGCCTACGATGGGAGGGCAAACAGCCTTGAACGTCGCTACATCGATGTATGAAAAAGGTATGCTCGAAGGAGTAGAGTTTCTCGGAGCAAACCCTGCTGCCATTAAAAAGGGGGAAGACAGAAGCGCATTCAAAGAGGCCATGATCAAAATAGGCATGGATCTTCCGTTTTCAAAATATGCATACAACCTCGATGAAGCACTCGAAGCTGCCGAAGAGATAGGATTTCCTCTTATCATCCGTGCATCCTATACCCTTGCAGGTGGTGGAAGCGGTGTTGCCTACAATATGGATGAGTTCAAAGAGCTTGCTGCACGCGGTTTAGACGAATCTCCAGTAAGTGAAATTCTCATAGAAGAGTCGCTTCTTGGATGGAAAGAGTATGAAATGGAGGTCATACGAGACAAAAACGACAACTGCATCATCGTCTGCTCCATCGAAAACTTCGATCCTATGGGTGTCCACACCGGAGACAGTATTACCGTGGCACCCGCATTGACGCTTACCGACAAAGAGTACCAGCGTATGCGAGACGCCTCGTTTGCGATTTTACGTGAAATAGGAGTCGATACGGGAGGCAGTAACGTACAATTTTCCATCAACCCAAAAACGGGACGTATGATTGTCATAGAGATGAACCCACGAGTCTCTCGCTCTTCCGCGCTTGCCTCCAAAGCGACAGGATACCCCATAGCCAAAGTGGCGACTTTGCTTGCCGTTGGATTTACTCTTGATGAGATAACAAACGACATTACGGGTACTCCGGCAAGTTTTGAGCCGGTCATCGACTACATCGTGACGAAAATTCCTCGTTTTACGTTTGAAAAGTTCCCAGAAGCCGACAGTACACTCTCAACAAGCATGAAATCCGTCGGAGAGGTAATGGCAATAGGACGTACATTCAAAGAGTCTGTCCAAAAAGCACTCTGCTCTTTAGAAACCGGGCTTAGCGGTTTTGATTCCAAAGAGGGAGACGACGAGTTTATCAAACATGAAATCCGCCGTCCAAATGCCGAGCGTATTCTCTATATAGCCGAAGGATTTCGACGAGGCTTCACACTAGATGAGATTTTTGACATGTGTAAAGTGGATCCGTGGTTTCTCTACCAAATCGAAGAGCTCGTTGAGCGTGAAAAAGAGATTGACAAAGAGGCTCTTGTAAACGAAGCGCTTCTTAGAACAATCAAGTCCGAAGGCTTTTCTGATAAAAAAATAGCTGAACTCGTCAATGCCAACTCCGGCATTACCATTACCGAAAACTATGTCTACAATGCAAGAAAAGAGCTTGGTATTTCTCTTGAATACAACGAAGTGGACACATGTGCCGCAGAATTCAAAGCGCTCACACCCTACCTCTACTCCACAACCAATATCGTTCCGCTCAAATCCAAACCACGAAATAGTAAAAAAGAGAAAGTGCTCATTCTCGGCGGTGGACCAAACAGAATCGGTCAGGGAATCGAGTTTGACTACTGCTGTGTGCATGCATCGTTTGCCT
>JALWLR010000100.1 GCA_027084065.1 Helicobacteraceae bacterium
GGCAGCAAGACTAAACTTTGAATCAACACTCCTTTGAAGAACTGCTCAAGTCCAAAACTCTCCTTGGACTTCGAGACAAAGCCACTCTAACTGAAATCAAAAACAACTACAAACGTCTTATGAAAGAGTGGCATCCCGATAAGCACCCAAATAACATAGACCAAGCGACAAAGATGAGTGCACTTATCAATGAAGCCTATGCAACAATTATGGACTATCTGCATGATTACCAATACGATTTTGACGAAGAAACACTCAAAAAGAAGACTCAATCTCCCCAAGAGTGGTGGGAAGAGCGTTTTAACACACATTAAACGAAAATGAGGTAAAATATCTTTCAAATACAAAAAGAAGGAACCCATATGGATGCTGTTACAAAAGATCTACTCAGCAGAAAAGAGGAGATTATCAAAGAATTGGAACTACTTTTCAAAACAAATCTGAAAATTACAGACTGGGATGTCCCCGAAGCAGATGATGAGGAAGCTGCAATGTTACTGGTTTCCATTTTGGAAGAGGGACTTGAAAAAATAAAGCAAGACATAAAAGCCGGAAAATATAAAAACTACTAAAAAAGGAAAACTATGAGCTCACATAAACATCATGAACATTTAGAACGCATCAAAGATGCTATTCGAAACTCCAAAGAGTTAAGTGAAGAGGAAAAATCCAATACGCTTAAGCATATTGAAGAGTGGATAGCCGAAGACAAAGCTTTTGGAACTTTGTATGAAGAGCTTATTAGCTTAACAAGCAAAATAGAGCCTATTCTTGCTGAACTCGGTTTGATTTGACATACTATTGATACTTTTTTGATAAATTTGTCCAATTTTAAAAAAAAACCTTGTAGAAAAGAGATTTTTTTTATATAATAACTCAAGTCCATAAAAAGATATAAAAAGATCTTATATCACAAGGTTTGACGATGAACGATAACGACCTCCGCATCCTAATAGTAGAAGACGATGAAGTCACAGCTTTGAATCTAAACCTTTCACTACAAAAGTATGGGTATGCTCATATTGATATTTGTGACAATATCGACGACGCTAAAGAGTATCTACAAACATCCAAAAAAAATCTTGTCATAATAGACATCTCTCTACAGGGTAGTGAAGACGGCATAGAACTTGCGCATTACATTAAACAGCACTTCGATATGCCTTTTATTTTTCTAACCTCTTACAGTGATGACAATATAATAGAAAAAGCGAAGCAGACCGAACCATATGGCTACATCGTCAAGCCTTTCAATCCGGAATCTTTACATGCAACCATCCAAATAGCACTTTTTAAATACAAAGCAGAAATCAACGAAAATTTGGCCAATGCACGTTTCGCACCGAATGACTCTCTTGCTCGACTTCTTTACGAAAAAAGAGAGAAAGATGCTCCAATTGTCAAATTCGGTAACGGACGCTATCACTACGATATAACCCTCAATGAAACCTTCTTCGACGGCGAAAAAATCAAACTGACAAAAAAAGAGAATCTTTTTTTAAAACTTTTGGTTGCTCATCTTGGAAAGGTCATTACCTTTTCAAAAGCCGTGCAACACGTTTGGCCCGATAGCGGTGCAACGGAAAACAATGTGCGAACACTTGTTTGGCGTCTTAGAAACAAGCTAAAGACGGATATTATCAAAAATGCTTCAGGAATCGGCTATTTCATCGAAGAATAATTTTGTAACATTAAAGTGAATTAAAAAAGTAAAATTATGTTACAATTATTTTGTTACATTCATTATAAATAAGAAATACAATCACAGGAGAGACAATGAAAGTCGGAGACTTAGTCATCATAGCTTCACTCGGAGAAATAAAAGCCTATAAAGCAGCTCCAAGAACCCTTGAAGCAGAAGCCGGGCTTAAACCATCGGAAATCAAACTAGACCTTCTCACATCGATAGACATCATTGAAGCACATAAACGAATTCGTGATCTTGTAACGGATGAGCTGGGTCAGTTCAAAAAAGGGAGTCTGGGCGAGGCACACAACCTTAAGACGGAAATCCTAAACACCATCATCAAAACAGTTGCAGAAGACATCGACTCACTGATAGAGCAGTACGGCGAAAAAAAAGTTTTTCTCTCTATTCCGCAAGAGCATGCCAATGCAATTTTAGAGCATATGAAAAATAGTGACAAACTCTTTAGAGTCGTTAAAAAAGATCTTCTCAAGCGCGATAAAAACACCCTCATAGAAGAGTTCAAACCGGAGCTTTTGAAGTAATCCTCTTTTTTGCCACTTCTCCTGCACCCTCTGGTGCAGCTTCTTTCTTGAGTTCCAAGAAAGTTTATTATCCAATAATATAAAAATTTCGCTATAATCACACAAAAAATCAAGGATAAAACTATGAAAGTATTGTTAATAAAAGATGTAAAAAGTTTAGGAAAAGCCGGCGAGGTAAAAGAGGTAAAAGATGGTTATGGGAAAAATTTTTTAATAGCAAAAGGTTTTGCAAAACATGCTACTCCTGAAATAATCGAAGAGCATAAAAAAATGATGGCACAAAAAGAGGCTGAAGAGAAAGCAGAGCTAGAACGCCTTAAAGAGCTAGCGAAAAAACTTGACAAACTAGAAATAGTCGTAAAGAAAAAAGTAGGCGAAAACGGTCATCTTTTTGGTGCCGTAACAAAAGAGGAGATAGCCAAAGCACTCAAAGAGGAGCACGGTATCGAGATAGACAAAAAGCATATAACCGATAAAAAAGCGATAAAAACAGTCGGAGAACATGAAGTGGATCTCAAACTAGGACACGGAATACACGCAACTTTGCATGTGGATGTTGAAGGTATTTAAAGATGTTCGAAGCAACAACCATTCTTGCCTACAAAGGTCATAACAAAGCGGTAATCGGAGGTGATGGGCAAGTCACTTTCGGTAACGCCGTACTCAAATCCAATGCAACCAAAATCCGTACATTGCACAACGGTAAAATTCTAGCAGGCTTTGCAGGAAGCACCGCCGATGCTTTCAACCTTTTTGATATGTTCGAAGAGATACTCGAACAGAAAAAAGGAGATATAGTAAAATCGGTCATCGAGTTCTCCAAGGCATGGAGAAAAGACAAAGTACTGCGAAGACTCGAAGCGATGATGATTGTTCTTAATACAGAAAAAATCTTTATTTTAACCGGAAACGGCGATGTCGTCGAACCTGAAGACGGTGAAATCGCCTCTATCGGCAGTGGCGGAAATTTTGCTATAAGTGCGGCGCGTGCACTTAAAAAACATGCAAAAGATATGGACGAAGCAGAGCTTGTCAAAGAGTCCCTTATCGTTGCCGCCGATTTGTGCATCTATACCAATCACAATATAAAAACATTGCAACTGGAGAAATAAGGCGTGAATTTAACCCCAAAAGAGACTGTAGCATATCTGGACAAATATATTATAGGACAAAAAGAGGCAAAAAAAACCATTGCTGTTGCATTACGTACACGTTATAGACGTATGCAGCTTCCTGAAGAGATGCAAGAGGAGATCACTCCAAAAAATATTTTAATGATCGGCTCTACAGGTGTAGGAAAAACGGAAATATCAAGACGACTTGCAAAAATGATGAAAGTTCCTTTTGTCAAAGTTGAAGCAAGCAAGTATACGGAAGTCGGTTTTGTCGGACGCGATGTCGAATCGATGATAAGAGATTTAGTTCTTAATGCCATTACACTAGTCAAAGAGGAAAAAGAGGAGGAGCATAAAGAACAGATAGAAAACTACGTGCTTAACAGAATCGTCGAAAAGCTCGTTCCTCCTTTGCCAAAGGGGGCATCTGAAAGTAAAATTCAAGACTATAAAAAACTACTTGAGCAAATGGAACAAAAAGTAGCCAACGGTGAACTTGATGACAAAGTCATCGAAATAGAGATCGATCCGACAATTCAACCCGAAGCACTCGACACCAACCTTCCGCCCGAAATGGCAAAAGCTCAGGAATCACTTACAAAAATTTTCTCCTCTTTAAGTAAAACCGATATAAAAAAAGAGATGCGCATTAAAGATGCCAAAGTACATCTTCGAACCGAAGCGGCAAACAAACTACTCGATATGGCAAGTATACATGCAGAAGCGATTCAAAGAGCGGAAAACGGCGGTATCGTCTTTTTAGATGAAATAGACAAAATTGCCATCTCTCAAAAAAGCAGTGCTAGAAACGATCCCAGTAAAGAGGGAGTACAACGGGATTTGCTTCCTATTGTAGAAGGCTCTACCGTCACGACAAAATTCGGCAGTATCAAAACCGACCATATTCTTTTTATAGCTGCAGGAGCATTCCATGTAAGCAAGCCAAGCGATCTTATTCCGGAACTGCAAGGGCGTTTTCCTTTGCGAGTGGAACTTGAGTCCCTTACCGAAGAGACACTCTACGCTATACTTACGCAAACACAAAACTCCCTGCTTAAACAGTATGAAGCGCTTCTTGGAGTAGAGGATGTAAAACTCGTTTTTGAAGAGGATGCCATAAAAGCGATCGCTCATCTTGCCCATAAAGCGAATGAACAAACAGAAGATATAGGGGCAAGACGGCTGCATACCGTTTTGGAAAAAGTTCTTGAAGATATAAGCTTCGAAGCTGACAGCTACGCTGGAGAAGAGTACAGAGTAACATCAAAACTCGTACATGCAAAACTAGACACTGTCGTTGAAAACGACGATTTGTCTCGCTATATTTTATAATCAACATTACAGGAGAAAATACAACATTGAACCAAACAAATATACAAGAAATTAAAAATACAAAATGCGGATTTGTCGCCCTTATCGGGCGTCCAAATGCCGGTAAATCAACACTGATGAACTCCCTTTTGGGCGAAAAAATCGCTATGGTAAGTCAAAAAGCAAACGCTACAAGAAAGCGAAGCAACGCCATCGTCATGCACGATAATGCACAAATAATTTTTATAGATACACCCGGAATTCATGAGCGTGAAAAACTACTCAATCAATTTATGCTTGAAGAGGCACTCAAAGCTATGGGTGATGCCGACCTTATCGTCTATCTCGCACCCGTTACGGACAATATAGAAAACTATGAACGTTTTTTGGAAATAACACGAGGAGAAATTCCTCACATTATCGCACTCTCTAAAATCGACCAAGTCTCTCAGGAGAAACTTTTGAAAAAAATTGGTCAATACAATAAATACTCCGACTACTTCAAAGCACTCATTCCAGTCGCCGCACCACGAAAAGTCGGGCACAAGGATCTTTTGGATCAAATTGTCAAATACCTTCCAGAATCTCCCTACCTCTATGACCCTGAAGACTTGACGAACGAACTTGTTCGTGACATCTACAAAGAGTTCATTCGAGAGGCAATTTTTGAAAATATAAGTGATGAAGTACCCTATGAATCGGATGTCATTATCGATAAAATCGAAGAGAATGAAACACTAGAAAAGGTCTATGCAACTATCATTGTAGAAAAGCAATCTCAAAAAGGGATTATTATCGGAAAAGGTGGTGAAGCCATTAAACGCATAGGAAAAAGTGCACGCCAAAAAATAGAACATCTCAGTGGAAAACAGTGCTATCTCAATCTCCAAGTAAGTGTAAAAAAGGGTTGGAGTAAAGATAAAGCCTCCTTGGCAAAACTAGGATATAAAGGATGAAAAAACTACTTTTTTTTCTTGCTTTGGCCTCTTTTTTGCAGGCCAGCTCCATTCTAGACGAGTATCGTCAAAACGGTTTGGACAATATAGAAAAAAAACTTGATCAAGCTTTAACCAAGCCAAGCTACTGGAAAAAGCTATTTTCAAAAAACGACATTTCCTTTGGATACTTTGAACGCTATAACAGTGTCCTGGTTTGCAACAAAGAAAAATCGACACTTGAACTTTACAGAAAAAACAAAGAGGGGAATTTCGTTTTACAAAAGCGTTATACTGCCTTTACGGGAAAAAATCGTGGAGAAAAAAAGAGTGAAGGTGATTTAAAAACGCCGGTTGGCATTTACAACCTTGTTCAAAAACTCTCCAAAGTAGACTCTTTTTACGGACCTATGGCATTTGTAACCTCCTACCCTAATCTATTTGACAAATACCAAAACAAAAACGGTCACGGGATCTGGATTCACGGTCTTCCAATCGATCAAAAACGTGATGCCTACACCAAAGGCTGTATTGCCATAGATAACCAAGGACTGAAGTGTCTCGACAAAGAGATAGATCTGCATAAAACCGTTTTGCTTATATATGAAAATGCTACAAAACAACATAACGATCCCCAAGAATTTATTCGACTTGGAACATGGTTGTATAAATGGCGAAATGCATGGAAATACAATGATCTCCAAAGCTACCTAAGCTTTTATTCAAAAGAGTTCAAAAAAGCAAACGGTAGCGACTTCACTGCATTTCGAAACTACAAAGAAGCTGTTTTTCGCCGCAATAAAAACAAGAAAAAGAGTATTCTTTTCAATGAGCTCAACATCATTCCCTACCCAAACCATCCTGATATATATCAAATAACTTTCTATGAACGTTACAAAAGTCCAAACTACCGCTACAACGGCTATAAAGAGCTGTTGGTAAGAAAAAAAGGCTCAGAATTTGAAATTATCAGTGAAAATTAAGTAGTATCATGAAAATCTTTATTTTTTCTTTTTTTCTATGGAGTACTCTTGCTGCATCACCGTTGCAGCTTATAAAAAAAGGATTACCCGATGCCAATGCAACCCTCCTTGTCATCGGCGGTATACACGGCAATGAACCCGGCGGTTACTTTGCAGCCTCTATTTTAGCGACACACTATAAGATTCTCTCCAATGCCCTATGGATCGTTCCCAATCTCAACCAACAAAGTATTCAAGCAAACAAACGTGGAATTCATGGCGATATGAATAGAAAATTTGCCCATATTTCTCCAAAAGATCCGGACTATCCTTATGTGGAAGCTATCAAACAGACCATTCTAGCACCGGAAGTCTCACTCATTCTGAACCTGCATGACGGACACGGTTTTTACCGAAAAAAAAACGAAGGGAGTATTTTCAACCCAAAAGCATGGGGACAAACATGTGTCATAGATCAGTGCCACCTTAATGCACACAACAAGTTTGCAGACCTTGATGCTATTGCAAATAGCGTTAAAGAAAACATAAACAAGAAACTGATCAAAAAGCATCACTCTTTCAATGTCAAAAATACCAATACGAAATTTGATGATGAAGAGATGCAAAACTCCCTAACCTATTTTGCCATTACTCACAAGAAACCGGCACTTGCTATCGAAACAAGCAAAAATCTTCGCACACTTGAAGAAAAAGTTTTTTATCAGCTTATCGCTATTGAAGAGTTTATGCGCATAACCGGTATAAAATTTAAAAGAGATTTCCCTATAAATCTCCCTAGTATACGCCAGCTCCTCCATAACCATGGAAAACTACGCATTAATGATAATATTATTATAAATTTGTCAAACATCAAAAAAACTTTAAGCTTTATTCCGATAAAATCAGAAGATAACACTTTTTTATTTACACACCCATTGGGAAGTGTACGAGTGACAAAGAGTAAAACAACTCTTGTTTTCATAGGCAACAAACTTGTAACGACACTCAAACCACAGTTTTTCAAAGATGCGAAAGAGTGCCCAAGAGAATTTAATGTTTATGAAAACAAGCATCGAAAAACATACCCTGCTGCTTCAGAATTTTTCGTAAAAGACGATTTTAAAATCGAGAAACAAAATGGCATTCGGGTAAATATTATCGGTTACAGCTCTAAATTCAAAAATGAAAGTGGAGTCGTCGTCAAACGATCCGATTTACAAAAACGCTACGCGATAGATCGAAACAATTCTACCTACAGGGTGGAATTTTACAAAGATGGCAGATTCTGTTCAATGAGTCTGGTGCATTTTGAAAAAGGTAAAAAAGACAATGAGTAAACAAAGCGAACACTCTTTTGCAAACGTGATTTCCATAAACCCTTATACGGGTGAGTTTTACGTCAGCGTATCCAATTTTCTCTCAAAAGAGGATGCTCCTTCCTACGCAAAAGATCAATTCGCAATCTCCTATCTCAATACACGTAGTTTCATTCATACGCAACTTGCTATTAGTAAAAATATTCCCAATGAAGACATTTATGATGCTCTATACAGCAAAGCATATGATGAACTCGCACTCGATCAGGCAATCGAATACAAAATTGAAGTCATCGAAGATTTTAACAACCTCGATGAAGAGAATCGCTATTTCCATCTCTTCATTGTCGATCCTTCGGAAATCCAAGAAATTTTCAAAAGTGTTATTGGGCGTATCAACTACATTGACATTATACTCCCACAACCCCTGCTATATAAAACTCTTTACACAAAGGAAATTATCGAAAGCAGTAATGTCGACTGCTTTCTCTACATTGAAGAGCATGACGCCTCATTGACCATTTATAAAGAAAAAGAGTTTCTCTATACAAAAAGCCTCAAATTTTCTTTTATGGAAATGCATGAGCGCTTCTGCGAAATTCATGGTGAGCGCATAGAGTATGAAGAATTTAAAAGTTTCCTAGCTGAAGTCAATCTCAAACATACTCAAAGTAATAAAAAAGAATCTATTATCAAACTCTACAAAGAGCTCTTTGCAACGGTAGGTGATGTCATTACCTATGCCAAACGAGCATATGAGTTAGATAAAATAGACAAAATATATGTCGGCTCCTCTTTGTATCTTGAATCGAAAATCGATGAAATCTTAGAAGCTGAAATTGCTATTAGAGCAGAGACGCTAGAGTTTGACTACGGATTTGAAACAAATGAGCACTATATCGATCAACTCCATCCGCTCATGCATCTCTATACGGCCATTCCCGAAGAAGAGCGTTATCCTCTCAATTTTTCAATCTTCCCAAGGCCACCGAAATTTTTTCAAAGAGAAAGCGGTAAAATTATTGCTGTTACGGCTGCATCACTTATTATTGCTTTTATCTACCCTATTACCTATTGGGTTCTTGCCTATGCACAAGACCTCCAACTTACATTACTGAAAGATAAATATAACGAAATTCACAATATTCGAGTTACAAGAGAGGCGACAATCAAAAACAAAAAAGCGGATTTGGAAAAGGTCTCCGCTTTAGTAGCCGAAGAGAAAAAAGAGTTCGAATCAAAAAAAGCAACCCTTATAAAAATTAAAAATGTCAAAAACAACTACATTATGAAAGCAAAAGTTCTCACGACATTTACAAAAGAGTTAAACAAACATAGAGTGAAAGTACAAAACATCCGATATGATGAAACAAATGCAACAAGAACCTTCCAGTTCGATCTTGTAGCATCCAAAAGTATAAAAATAACGAGACTTCTTAAAGATATTACCAAAAAGTATGAAGACCTTTTTACTTTCGATCTTGAGAAAATCATATATGATCCGGAGCGGCGTCTCTATTTTAGTTCTCTAAAGGCGACAAAACTATGAAAAAAATCAATATAGAAGACTATCTCCACGCATTGGACAAACAGCTTCAAGAGAAAACGAAAAAAGATCTCTATATGATCTATATAATGATTTTTGCAGGGCTGTTTGCATTTTCCTACCTGCTGTTTTGGGATCTCTCTTTACACTCCTTTGAAAGTAAAGTAACAGAGATCAAACAATTAAAGCAAAAGATTCATAATGATGAAATTTTTTTACGATACAACACACCTGCTTTGATCGCTTCAATCGATAAAAAAATCAAAGCAAAACAAGAGGAGCTGATGCGCTATAAAGATTACAACCAATACATAAAAAGCAAAATCGAAGCCATTTCCTTTTTACTTTACGATGAAAGTGTTTGGGGCGAATACATCAACTCTGTAGACAAAAAGGCCAAACGCTTTGGAGTTCAGATTTTAGAACTCACAAACAAATACAACGATACAGGAGAATCCTTCGGACATGTACTTGACATTACTCTAACTACAAAAGGGCGCTACAAAAATGTTCTTAAATTTGTCAATGCCTTAGAGCAGAGTGACCTTGTCGTTGATATACATGACATCAACATCTCTGCAGGTAATTTTCTTCGAAGTGATCTCAACATCTCTGTATGGGGGATAAAATATTGAAAAAGATTACGACAACACTGCTTCTGTCATCTTTGCTTTTTGCCGCGAACAACGATCTTGATCTTTCATGGGTCGATCAGCAAATCGAAGCAATTCAAAAGCCGCGTGTGGGTGTGAGTTACAGAGAAATCTCTTTACTGAAAGATCCTTTCATATTTCTTAGTCCTAAAGAAGAGAAGAAAAAAGAGAACAAGTCCCAAACACGTCCGACAATCGTTTCCAAAAGCGTAACAAATAAAGCGGCTCAAGTTATAACACCAAGAGTGAGACACAACTCTACTTTTGAGCTTAAGGCAATTGTAAACGACAGAGCACTCATCAACGAAAAATGGTATCGTATCGGCGATACGATTGGTTCTTACAAAGTCATCAAGATTGACTTTACGACGGTCGTTCTCAAAAATGCCCATAAAAAAGTCGTTTTAACAACCTATACGAAAAAAAAACCTTAATAGGACACACACATGAAAAAGATAAAACTAAAACTCTTTAACATTCTCTTTCTCACAACGACAATGTTCACATACGCTCAGGCGGATTGCTCTTACGAGCTTTTTAGCATTAGCTCTACAAGAGATACTAAGATCATCGACCTTGTTGAACAGCTTAGTGACCAATGTGAATTCAGCATCGTTATTACCGATCCAAATGCACAGCAGTTTCTCAACAAAACGCTCAATAAAACACATATCAGAAACCTGACGTTAGAAGAAGTGCTTCATTTGATACTTGAAGAGAACAATTTAGCATACAAGCTTGAAGATAATATGCTAAAAATTTCCTATCTCAAAACGAAAACATTTGCAATAGACTATATGATTTCCAAAAGAAAAGGAAGCGGTTCTACCGACATTACGCTCAGCTCTCAAACTTCCAATCAGCTCAGTGGAACGACAAGCTCAAGTATGAGTGGCATGGGTAGTAGCACCGGTGAAATGATGGGAGCTTCTAGTGGTGTCGATACACAATCAGGTGTGAAAATAGAATCAACAGATGAAGTAAAGTTTTGGGAAGAGCTCGACAAAGAGCTTCAAAGTGTTATCAACCGTCCTGAAGACCTCTATAAAGCAGAGCCCCCAATCATCAATAAAAATGCCGGTCTTATAACAGTTACAGCGACACAAAAACAGATTGAGCGAATTGCGAACTATCTCAAACAGCTTCAAGAAAAGATGCATAAACAGGTACTTATCGATGTGCAAATTCTCTCTGTCACAATGAGTCAAGGTAAAACGACAGGTATTGACTGGTCGCAACTCTATAAACTTCAAAATATCGAGCTCAGTGTACACAGACTTAACTCGAAAAATGTCTCAAAATTTGAAAATGGAACTATAACAGAAGGGGTCTACAACGGTTTTCACGACGTTCAGCAGCTTGTCAGTATCAAAGCCGGAGGCAGTCTTAACGAAGTTATCAAATTTTTACAAACCCAAGGGGACGTAACGGCACTTTCTAATCCAAAAGTTTTGACGCTCAACAATCAGCCGGCACTTATAACAGTCGGTACAGAGTACTTTTACAAAATCCAACAATCTACAAATCAGCAAGGATCGACAGGCGGCGTTGTCGCAACGACACAAAACGACGCTATTCAGTCTGTCTTTGCCGGGGTACTTTTGGATATTACTCCAGAAATAGCCGATGATGGCTCCATAACGCTCAAAATCAATCCTTCCTTGTCACAAACTAGTCAGGATATGTCACAAACGACCTCTAGCGAAAGGACTATGCCACCCGATCTTGATCGCCGTCAACTCTCTTCAGTGGTAACTGTAAAAGATGGTAGCCGTATCATTTTAGGAGGCCTTATCAACACACGAACAACGATAGACTCCAATAAAATCCCTATTCTTGGAGATATTCCTGTTATAGACACCCTTTTTAAGTATGAAAACAAAGTGAAACAGACACAAGAGCTCGTTATAATTATACAGCCCCATATTATTAAAAAAGATGAGAAGAAACTCTCACTTAAAGATTTAGGATATGAGGGACTAAACGACGCACTTCTCTATGGCACATACAAAAAGACCTCAAAAGCTAAAAAAGGTTCAAAAACCAAGGTTGAAAAAAAGAAAAAAAGCGAGGAAAATGTACAATAACATTTTTAAAAACTCTAAAGAGGTTTTTACAGACACCGTCGACGCAAAAGATTATGTCCAACTTGACAGAGTCGCTTCTATCTATGCATCACTGAAAAAGTCTGTTAAAAAACCTCTTAAAATGATTTTGTTGTATGGAAAACCGGGAACGGGGAAAAGCATGTTTTTGGCAAAGCTCTACCAAGATATTTCCAAAAGCTACCCTGTTTATCTCTATAGTACTCCTATTTTAGATGATAGAGAGTTTTTCACTACATTAGCAAAAGACATCTACAAAGTCCAATACACCGGAGAACTCAACTTTACACAGTTTATGAAAATTGTGGAACAAAACTCTCAAAATATTTCCGAAGAGAATAAAAATGTTCCAATTATTCTGCTTGATGAAGCACAACTCTATTCCCAACAGCAAATGGAAAAAATCCGTCTACTTTCCGATACGAGAAAACTGAAATTTGTCATTACACTGCATAAAACGGAAAAAGAGGATATCATTGCAAAAGAGCATTTTCAGACAAGAATATGGGAAAGCATCGAGCTTGCCAATGCCACCCAAAGTGAGTTAAAAATCTATATCCAAAAAAAACTGATGAAAGCGAATTTTTTCGACACGGCAAATATGTTTCATAACAAAAATATAGCTCTTATCTATAAAATAACAAAAGGGAACTACCGAGATACAAACAAACTACTTTATACACTCTTTGAAATATATCACTGGTACGCTAAAAACGACCCGTCGAAAATCAAGTTCTCACGTATATCGAACAAACACATCGAAATGGCGGGACTTGCTACAGGACTGATACATGAATAACGTACGAGAGCTAGAGCGACGCTGGATACGCTATAAAATTAAACAGTACCTACCCTATACACTCTTGATTGTAAGTCTTATGATAGTCTCTGTCATTATCTTTTCACTTACTTCCTTAGATAAAAAAGCCAAAAAAGAAGAGACCGCCTCCGTTCATAAGCAAAAAGAGCAAAAAGCTCAAAGTAGAGTACAAAAAGTAGCAGTCACAAAGCCAATTGTAAAAACTAAACAAAAAACTCCAAAAAGTAGCTCTTTACCTAGCTTATCTCCTACAAGCAAAATGCTTCCAAGCAAGAAAGAAAGTACCTCTACAAAACAAGCCATATCGTTGGAAAAACGTACAAAACCGCTTGAGCCATCAATGGATTTTTTAAACAAAATGAAAAAAAACTCCATTTTCCCGCAAGAAAAAACACTTCAACAAAACCCAATAACATCATCTAGGCATGATTCTTATATTGCGCGTAGCAAAAAGGAGTATACTTCTACAAAAAGCGCTGTTTCTCCTAAGCCTAAAACAGTAAAGCTACAAAAACAAGCTCCAAAAGTTACAATAAAAGTAAAAAAGACATCCAAAAAAGAGTTAGAAGAGATAATCAAACGTTTCAAAAAAAACAACAACCCGCGTCTTGGTGTTTTCATAGCAAGAAAGTATTATGAAATGGGCGATTACAGTAAAGCCTACAACTATGCCCTGCTAACCAACCAAATAGACAGCTCATTGGAAGATAGTTGGATAATTTTCGCAAAATCTCTTGTCAAACTCGGAGAAAAGGAGCGGGCAGTAAAAACATTGCAGCTTTATATTAAGACATCTCATTCCAACAAAGCCCAGCTTCTTTTAAACAACATTTTACGAGGAAAATTCAAATGAAACCTACTCTTTATTTCATACTCCTTTTCAGCCCCGCACTGCTTTTTGGAGCTAATGTAAAACAAAGAATGTTCGACCTTTATGAAAATGAACGTTATGAAGATGTCTGTAACCTTGGTTTTCATAATTTCGGTCGCTATATAAAAGATGAAGATTTTTTATCTTTGTATGCTTTTGGATGTTTGAAGTCAGACTTCATAGACAGACTCTCCCTTCCTATAAGCTTGTTGAAGTACTCACGTGAAGCAAGAGCAAATTCTGCCTATTTTTCCGTTATACTTATGCAAAAAAAACTACTCTACCATGCTCTTGTAGACAACTATCCTCTTCAAAAGTACAAAGTCCCGACAACCGACTATATCCTCTCTAAAATTTTCGACTACTACGTAGCTCTTGGAAAGCATAATCCACGAAACTTTTATCTATTTAATGACGAGAACAATAAAAAACTCTCCTATAAACTCTACCTTGTAAAAGATGAAGTACCTTATAAAATGGTTATAGAGGAGTATTACGACGATACTTTAGTCAAAAAGCATACTTACTGGTAGGAATAAAAAAGATGGAAACGGAACAATTAGATAAAATAACGACCGATCTTATCAACGACGGCTATATCATGCAGTCGCAAGTCAATCGACTGCTTCACAAAGGTGTCCCACCAGAGCTTGTTTTACGTGACATTATGCTCACGGGATTTATGACAAGAGATCGCCTGGTACGCTACATTGTCGAAAAAATCAGAAACGGAGAGTATGATCTCTCCATTATCCGCGCTTACGACTACATAAAAGAGGCGGATGTTTTGAAAAAACTCGCCGAAGAGCTTCAAGTCCCTTTCATAGACCTCGATGCCATCGATATGGACTACCATCTGACCGAACGAGTTCCACTAGCACAACTCAAACGCTACCTTGCATTGCCTATATCGGAAGATGATATGAGCGTTACCGTCGTTTTCAACGACCCGCTCAATATGGAAGCTCAAGAAGCGATTCAACGTCTTTTTCCAAAAAAACCAATAAAAGTCGCCGTTGCCGTCAAAAAACAGATAGAATCCTACCTTTTCAAAGTAGAACTCAAAGACAGTGTCAAAGGACTTGTCAAAAAAGTCCGAGACGAGCTCAACTCCATTGCAACACTTGAAGAGCAGCAAGAAGCCTCCTCCATTTTAATGCTTATCGATGTCATCTTAAAAGCATGTATTAACGGAAGAGCAAGTGACATCCACATCGAACCGACGGAAAAAAACTGTATGGTAAGAGGGCGTGTTGACGGTAAGCTGACAGAAATGTTCATTTTCGAAAAAGACATATACCCTCCTCTAGCATCTCGCCTGAAACTTCTTTCCAATCTCGATATAGCGGAAAAAAGAAAGCCGCAAGATGGACGTTTCTCTACAATGGTCGGAGACAGAGAATATGACTTTCGTATTTCAACACTTCCTATTCTTTATGGAGAATCCATCGTTATGAGGGTTCTTGACAAGCAAAAAGCGCTTGTCAAACTTGAAGAAGCAGGAATGGATGCCGTGAGTTATCAAAAATTCATCAAAAGTCTTCAAGCACCTTATGGTATTATTTTGGTAACGGGACCGACAGGATCAGGAAAAACGACTACCCTCTATGGAGCATTGAATGAGCTGAGAAATGTCGAAGACAAAGTCATAACCGTAGAAGATCCGGTAGAGTACAGAATGAACCTCATTCAGCAGGTGCAAGTCAATCCAAAAGTAGGTCTCTCCTTTTCCGACGCACTGCGCTCCATTTTGCGTCAAGACCCGGACAAGATCATGATCGGGGAGATTCGAGACCAAGAAACACTAGAAATTGCCATCAAAGCAGCCCTTACCGGACACCTTGTTCTTTCTACACTTCATACAAACGATGCCATCAGTGCCATTCCAAGAATGGCCGACATGGGGATAGAACACTATCTCATTAGCGGTGCTTTAGTTGCCATCCAAGCTCAACGACTTGTTCGAAAAATCTGTCCAAACTGTAAAACAAAAGAGGAACTTCCCCCTTCTGTACTAGAAGAGATACAGGAGTACATTCCGGAAAATGCAGAATTCTATACCGGTAAAGGGTGTAAAGAGTGCAACGATACCGGCTATAGAGGAAGAGAGATGATCTGTGAAGTACTAACAGTAACGGATGCACTCTCTTCTCTTATTGCCAAGGGAGCATCCAAAGATGAACTTCGTGCACAAGCAGAAAAAGATGGCTTTATTCCTATTTTTCAAAATGGAATTCAAAAAGCACTCGATGGAGTAACCTCTATTGAAGAAGTTTTAAGGGTGGCAAAAGGATGAAGTACTACAAAGCGACCATTCTCAAACACGGGAAAAAAGAAGAAGTCGGGTTTTATGCCAACGACCGTCAAGAAGCAAGTAAAACAGCCAAACTAAAGTTTCACGGCATCCTAATCAAAATAACCGAAGCAGATGAGCCACTTGGAGACAAGCTTAAACGGTTAAAGAGTGAATTTTTCCGTAATATGAAACGAAAGAAAATCAAGCCCGATGCACTTATTGCCGCTATTCGTCAGCTGGCTGTTATGACCAATGCCGGCATCTCTATAAACGATGCACTTAAAGAGATAGCCAACTCAACCCAAGACGAAAACCTCGCATTTGTCTTTAACAAGCTTGCAGAAGATATAAATGCCGGAAATTCCCTCTCAAAAGCGATGGAAAACTTTCGTTACGAACTTGGGAACTTAACCATTGCCATGGTCTCACTCGGTGAGCGGACCGGTAATTTGGATGAAGCCCTCTACTCTTTAGCAAACATGCTTGAAGAAATCCGCGCAAACGTCATCAAATTTAAAAAAGCAATGGCATATCCTAGAAATGTAATGATCGCTATGGCAATTGCCTTTACCGTTCTTATTAGTTACGTCGTTCCGCAATTCAAAAAAATATTTGAAGAGCTACATGCAGAACTACCTCTGCCTACAAAAATTCTTCTCTTTTTGGAACATCTTTTCAATACCTACGGTATATATGTTCTTGCAGCCTTGATTCTTGCTTTTATTATTTTTCGCTATATGCTTGAAACAAGTGAAAGCTTTCGCTACAAATGGCATCAGCTTCTTCTAAAGACCTATCTTATTAAAAATATCATTATGTACTCTACCCTAAGCCGTTTTACTCTCGTATTTTCAAAACTGATTCATGCAGGTATTCCCATAGCAGAAGCACTTGATACTGCCATCGGTATGATAGATAATCTACCCCTAAAGCAAAAGCTGCTTACTGTACGACAAGCGGTAGAAAAAGGGGATACACTTTATAATGGTCTAGCAGATACGGGACTTTTTGAAAATATGATTGTCCAAATGATTCGCGCAGGTGAAGACAGTGGTACACTCGATGCAATGATTCAAAAAGTATCCGAATACTATAAAATGAAATTCGATGCTATCATTGACGGGCTTTCTGAAGCTATTGAACCTATTATGTTGCTTATTATCGCTTCGATGGTCATCCTACTTGCTCTTGGTATCTTCTTGCCTATGTGGGATATGGGCAATGCCGTCCAAGGCAGAACGTAAACACTTTTGCAACTCTTTTGAGGCAGAGAGTCTGTAAAAGGCGCTGTCTCGAAATTCACTTGAGAGAATATCTATATCATATGAACGTAGAGTATACTCTACTTGCCGAACATTTCCATAGTCACAAATAAGTACGAACTCCTCTTTTTTGACATACGGTATAAGCGAAGCGGATTCTATAACACCGTTAGCTGCTTCTGTGTATGCACGAACCAAGCCGCCGGTACCGAGTTTGATACCGCCGAAATAGCGTACCGTCACAATAGCTGCGTCAACTAACGCATGTCCTTGAAGTACATGCAGTGTCGGTCTTCCTGAAGTGCCTTTTGGCTCTCCATCATCACTCGATCCCTCAACAATCTGATCATACTCGTTTACGGTTCTAAAAGCATTAACAAAATGGCGCGCTTTTGGATGCTCTTTTCGTAACCTCTCAAGCAGCGCTTCAAACTCTTTATATGGAGTAAGATAGGAAAGAAATTTCGATCTTTTTATCTCGTATGTATACGAAAAGGTTTCATCTATCGTATACATGCAAAAACTTTTTACCCGATATTTGTAAAGACGTGTTGAACATCCTCGTCATCTTCGAGTTTCTCGATGATTTTGTCCACATCTTCTTGTTGCTGTGGTGTAAGCTCTATCGGAGTGTTTGGGATACGTTGCAACTCCGCTTTTTCCAGCTCAACACCCAGCTCTTCAAGCGCTTTTTGCATGTTGCCAAAATCAGTATAGTCCGTCGTCACTATAGCTAGTCCCTCTTCTACCTCTATCTCTTCCAGTCCGGCATCTATCAACTCAAGCTCAAGCTCTTCTATATCTGCATCTTCAGGTACTTTAAACTCAAAAACCGCTTTTCTAGAAAACATAAAATCCAAAGAGCCGTTTGTCAGCAATTCTCCTCCATTTTTATTCAAAATAGATTTAACGTTTGCGACTGTTCTGGTATTGTTATCTGTTGCACACTCTATAAATAGCAACACCCCATGCGGTGCTTTTGCTTCAAAATTCACTTCGGAAATATCTTTCGCATCTTTGCCAAGCGCCCTTTTTATAGCCTTATCAATAACATCTTTTGGAACGTTATCCGCCTTTGCGTTCAATATTGCCGTACGGAGTTTTGAATTGAGTTCCGGATCACCACTGCCACCCTCTTTTGCCGCAATAGTAATCTTTTTTGCATGTTTTGGAAACAGTTTGGACATATTTCCCCATCGTTTCAATTTCGCCGCTTTTCTATATTCGAACGCTCTTCCCATAAATATCCCTATCTGAAATGTTTTTGGAATTATAGCAAATTTCCTATATTTGAATATAATATATCCATGAAAAAACTAGGCTTTCGACTCAAACATAAATTCTTCAATGCATTTCGTGAAATTTTCGTCCATCACTACAATTCACTCGATTTTCGCGCCAAAATTCTGGCCCTTCTCATCACGGCGAACGAACATCCAAAAGTCGAAAACTTCATTCTCGTCAAACAAATAGCAAACGAAATTTACGATAATGACGAAGATAGAGCCAACTTGTTGATGCTGACAACAAAAGAGCTTGTAGACAAAATTCTCATTTCTCATAAACTCTCAAGCGACAAACTTGTAGAGAGTATCATAAACAATGTAAAACTCGTTCCAAGATACGCAAAAAAAATAGATGTCGAAAGACTCAGAGCATTTTTAGATCTCAGTGACGATGAAGACACCCGCGCATATCAGGAAAATATTCTTGAATTTTTGGCAAAACTCAAAGAAGAAACACTAGGAGAAGATGAAAAATGATACCCATAGACAAAAATACAGAAGTGTGCGTATGCAACAATCTTTCCGCCGGCGATATAGCCGAATGTATAAAGCAGTATGGATTTTCGACACTTAAACAGCTGCTGGAACAAAACGAGTGTCCAATGGGAGATAAATGCGAATCATGCAAGGATGAAGGGTACCATAACGACGGGATCAATCTCCCGCTTGTGCTCTCCCTTGTAAAACAGGGAAAGCTCTAAAAAAGTCTTACTTCTCTTTTCCGTTTCCGTAGTGTTTGAAGAGATAATCTTCGATAATCTTTGCATCTTTTTGCGTTATGGGTGCACCGAAAGCTTTGATCATTTTTTCGACTTTTTCTCTCCAAAACTCTCTTGACTGAGGTCCTTGATTGATGATATAACCAAACGAATGGCACATCAAACAGTTCGCTTGAACCGTATCGAATCCTTTACCCATTTTTATTTCATAGGGAATGTATGGCACCTCAATATCCCCTTTAACCTGTGCAAAAAGCGAGGTGGCTACGATTAGACTTCCAAAAATTATTTTTTTCATATGCTGTTTCCTTATACGATTTCTATAGTAACTTCATCGATACCGTTAAACTTGTAACCACCGTGGTTCCAACCTATTTCATGTGCAAATGGCTGTGTCTCTCCAAGATTGTTCGTTGCACGCGCCATAATTTTCAGCTTACCGTAATTCATAGGTTTGAACGGATAGTAAAATGCTCGGTACGCATATCGCCCGTTATCGGCTTTTAGATTCGCTTCATCCCATGTTTTGCCGCCATCTAAAGAGATTTCCACTTTGCGAATTCCATAACCGCTGTCAAAAGCGACACCGCGAATGACGACATGCGAGTGAAAGTATACTTTTTGATTGTTTACCGGATACCCGATAATCGATTTTACATTCATATGGGTAATCGGCTTTGTCTTTTTCGCACGTTTTTCCGGTGTTTCACATTCACACTCGTTATCCGGTACACGGTATGCGACATCCATAAAGAAAAGTGATTTGTATTTATCGGAAACAGTAATGTTACTGAGCATTTTAACCCAGTTATCCGAATAATACCCAGGCATTACGAGTCTGATAGGAAAACCGTTCAAATAAGGAAGATCTTCTCCGTTCATTTCATATGCGATGATAACGTTGTCGTCAAGCTCATGCAGTTCTATTTCACGCACGAAGTTTGGAGTTTTGTAGTATGCTGCTTTGTCTTTGCCGTTAAACTCAATCCAATGAGCATTCTTTTTCAAACCGGCATAATCAAGAACATCTTTTAAGCGAACTCCTTTCCACTTTGCACATCCCATAGCCCCGTTACCCCATTGAATTCCACCAGCAATTGGGTCAAAAGCGCTTCTTGAGTTTCC
>JALWLR010000101.1 GCA_027084065.1 Helicobacteraceae bacterium
AAGATAATGATGCAACCGATGTAGAGATGGGATTTGTACTTATTGGCTCCTCTACAGGTGGTCCAAGACTCATAGAGCGTATATGTAAATCACTTCCTAAGAGCTATCCACATGCAGTATGTGTCGTTCAACATATGCCTCCGGAGTTTACCGCAAATTTTGCTCGTAGACTTAACTCTTTAAGTGAGGTTGAAGTACTTGAAGCTCAGAACGATTTAAAACTGCAAAGTGGACGAGTTATTATCGCCAAAGGTGGATGGCATCTGCATTTTCGAAAGAAACTCAAAGAGTATAAAGTAAAGCTCGCTCCAAATACGGCAAATCGTTTTTTTGTTCCTTCAGTTGATGAGATGTTTTTCAGTGCAGCAGAGGTATTGCCGGCAAAAAAGATTCTTGCAATCGAGCTTACCGGCATTGGAGATGATGGAGCGGATGGTATGGTAGAGCTTAGAAAAAAAGGTGCTTACACAATAGCTGAGAGTGAAGAGAGTGCTATAGTCTATGGAATGCCAAAGGAGGCGTATGAGCGTGGCGGCGCACAAAAGGTGCTTGCATTTGATAAAATTGTAGAAGAGATACTTCGCTATGGAAAAAAATAAAACGCTTCTAAAAAAGAGTGATCTTGAGCGTTTGGCGGCATTTGTCAAAAAAGAGTTTGGCATCTCGTTCGATGAACAAAAACTCAGCCGATTTGCAAAAAAGATAGAGACCCTTATGCACAAACACGGTATAGAGGATTTTAACGTTTTATATCATAAAGTGCGTTATGGTAAAGATGAGGTACTGCTACAAGAGCTTATCAATACAGTGACCATTAACGAAACTTACTTTTGGAGAGAGGATGCGCAGTTTAGCATCCTTGCTAATGAAATACTACCAAAAATTGCCAAAACGAAGCGAAATATTCGTATTTTGGTGGCACCGACATCGAGCGGAGAGGAGCTCTACTCTATAATGTTCGCTATTATGGAAGAGAAAAAGGTCATTGAGCGTTGTAATGTCGAAATGGTCGGTATAGATATAGACAGCAGTGTCATTCGAAAGGCGAAAATCGGTCTGTATACCCGTAGAAGTGTAGAAAAACTTCCAAAGCGGATTTTGGAGAAGTACTTTAAAAAGGTAGGGGATTATTATAAGCTGGATGACTTTTTTATTCAAAATGCTAAATTTATGCAAGCAAATATTTTTAATGAATCACTGATAGAAAGGTTAGGACGTTTTGATATTATTTTTTCAAGAAATATGCTGATCTACTTTGACAAAGCCGAGAAGAAAAAGGTGTTTGAAATATTTCTAAAACTACTCTATCCCGGCGGCTATCTCTTTTTGGGACATGCAGATGCCAACGGAATAGATAAAACAGCTTTCAAACCGGTAAGGAGCGGCTTTCAAATATATAAAAGGGTTTAGTTGCACTTTGCTGCTGCTCTAGTTTAGGAGTGAAGTATTTTTCTTTTAGCTTCACTCTCCAGTGCTTGTCGGTACTCCAACAGCATCTCATCTAGTAAATCGAAAAGTTCCATACTTGCATGTTCCATCTCTTTGAATTTTGCAAGAACTATAGGAACGACTTTTTCATTGTAACCGCCTTTGAAAAGATCCTCCGCCTCTATTGAAGCATCATGTACTGTTGCATGTGGCTTTTCCAGCTCTTTGTAGGCTTTGGTAAACCCAAAGAGATTTTTTGCTTCTCCGTAGTACCATTTCCCTAAGCGGCACTCAGTATGTCTTGGGACACCTTCACTGCCTTTATGGGTAATGACTCGATTAAAAGCATTGGATTTGAAAAGAATATGGTCAATTTTTACCAAAACGACCATAAGTGCACTTTTAAGCTCTTCTGCATCCACTTTCATTTCATTTGCATTTTTATTGAAATGGTAGAGTTTCTCTTTAAAACTTTGTAGTGTTTCGACAGATTCGTTAGAGACACTGTTCATTACTTCCGCACTTTGTGAAATAGTATCTGTTTCTTGTTTAAGAGTTTGGATTGAGATGTCTATTTCACTTGTCGCTTTTTGTGTTCTTTCAGCCAGTTTTCGCACTTCGTCGGCAACAACTGCAAAACCACGTCCATGTTCTCCTGCACGGGCTGCTTCAATGGCGGCATTGAGTGCAAGAAGATTTGTTTGATCTGCAATGTCTTTTATCAGATCTATAACGGTACTTATTTCATCTGTACGCTGAATCAGACTCTCTACAGCAGTTACGTTGTTGTTTATATAGTTGGAGAGGTTAAGTAGCTTTTCTATGACTGCTTCGGACTGTGTTACACTCTCGTTGGAAGCTTCTGCTGTCTCTTCTGCTTTTCGTGCAGTAGAGTTTAGTTCATTGACACCTTCAGCAAGTTGTGCTTGAATAGCCTGAAAACTCTCAGCGAGTGGTTTTCCGGTTTTTCCAAGTTCTGCTGCAAAGTTCTTTTCGCGTTGCTCTTCAAATTCTGCTTGCATAGCGTCGATAGCGGCGTTTATTTTTTTTGAAGTTTTGGCAAATCCCTGATTAAGACCTTTTGTGTTGATTCGTCTGAAGTATTTATTTTGCGAAGCGTAGTCTATAGAGGTATTGACCTCACGGATGAAAACTTCAAGCTGATCTAGAAAATTGTTTATGGACCAACCAAGTTTACTTAGATCTTCTTTCTCCGTGATATTGACAAGCCTTGTTTCAAAATTGCCGTGAAGAGAGTCTTCAAAGACATCAATTGCTTTATGCAGATAGGATTTTGTTTTTTTGACATAGTAAAAGACAGCAGCTGCAAACGTGATATTTAAAAGCGAGAGTATGACTACGGAAAAATGTACACCATATATAGCACCATTAATGACACATGTAAGAATGATGGAAATAATAAGTAAAATATTGAGATAAATAATTTTAGATAGAGAGGATAAATTCTTCATAAGAGAGTTCCTTTTTTTGAAGTAGGGTATCGAGATATTTTTTAGATGCTTCCATGCCACCTTGTTGTTCCAAACTTAGAAGATGCCTATAAAGAGGTTCTATTATCTCAAGAGCCTCTTTTTTTGGTGGACGTCTAACGGAAAAATAACCTATAATATTATCATTTTTATCGAATGAGGGGGTAACATTTGCAAAGACCCAGTAGTATGCTCCATCTTTTGCCATATTTTTGACATAAGCGTTTATTTCATTACCAGACTGGATGGTATCCCAAAGCAGCTTGAAGATTATACGTGGCATATCGGGATGACGAATGATGTTGTGAGGTTTTCCCAGCAACTCCTGCTCTTCGTAACGGCTCATATGGATAAAGAGCTCATTGCAGTATGTAATTTTCCCTTTCAAGTCCGTTTTGGAGACGATAAGATTGAGCTCGGTTTTTGGGTAGGGGACTTCTATGTTTTTTGGTTTTGGTCTTTCACTCACATTAAAGCCTTTTTTATGAATTATAAATATTATAACTCTTTTAAGGTTATATGTGATTTAAAGGAAAGAAGAGAAAGCAGTATTTCTTTTTTAATGTAGAAAATAGAAAAAAAAGTAAGAAAAAAAGGCACTCTCTCAAAGAGAAAGTGCAGTTTAAATTAAACGAAATTAACGTCTACAACATGGTGCTGGAGTCCAAGCTCTTTTGGATCGCATCCAAGAGCTAGACCTACCATTTGCTGCATGTGAAGAACGGGCATTTCCAGTTCACGCCCTATCGCTTCTCCTGCATGGTCAGCTTGCGTGTCGAGTTTTAGGTGACAAAGTGGACAGGGAGTTACCATCATATCTGCATTATTGTCCATAGCTCCAGCTATCGCATTTCCCGTAAGGACTGCTGCTGTTTTTGGAGCTTGCAACTCTACATGGAAACCACAGCATTTGTTTTTTTCTTCATAATCGACAGACTCACCGCCACATGCAATAATGAGATCGTCAAGTGATGTCGGGTTATAAGGACTCTCAGGAGTTTTATGACCTTCGTTTGCAAGTTCGCTTGGACGGATGTTGTGGCATCCGTAAAAAGGTGCAATGTTGAACTGGGAGAGAGGTTTTACAACCATCTCTTTGATTTTGTCCAAACCAATGTCGTCGATGATGGCATAGAGAAAGTGGGTTATCTCCGACGTCCCTTTATAAACAAGACCTACTTCTTGAAGTTTCTCATTGACTTTCGCTTTGAGCTCTGGGTCTTTGTCGAGTTTGTGCTTTGTCATTGCTGTATTGAGTTGACAAGTATTACATATAGTAACCATTGTCAATCCATGTTTTTCCGCATAGGCGATGTTTCTTGCATTGAGAACAAGTGAGAGAAATTCATCATAGTCCTGAAGATGTGAAGCACCGCAACATGATGCCTCCACAAGTTCTACAAGCTCTATGCCGAGTTTCTTAGCAACTGCCATGGTTGACATATATTGTTCGGGTGTACTCTGTTTTGCGGTACATCCTGTAAAAAGTGCGTACTTTAATTTACTCATATTTTTCTCCTAAAACTCAACAGTTGATGATGATTTGACGAGCTTTTTGATTTCGTCTAGATTTTTGGATGTCGGTATATTCCACGGCATTTGAATTTTACCTTTTTTGAACATTTTTAGTGCTACCGGAATATGCTTGACAATGGCCGGACCTTCAGAGTAAAGAACAAGTCCTCCTTCATCAAGCACACCGCGCTTCTCGATAGATTTTTTGAAACCAACTGCATGGCGAACGGCGACATTGTTCTCGGCTACGCCCTCTTGGAAAGCCATCTGATGCAGTTTTGTGATTTTTTCTATAGGGTTGATCTCTTTTGGACATACTTCGGCACATTCGAAACATTTCACACAGTCCCAGACTCCCTGACCCATTTCATTGACATCTTTAAGTCTGTTTTCACTATGGTCGCGAACATCCGCACTAAATCTATAGGCGGCTGTAAAAGCTGCAGGACCGAAATACTCTTCGTTTATTTCAACGACCGGACATGCATAGTGGCATGCTCCACACTGTATACAGAGGTCGGCATCAAGAAGTCTATGCTCCTCTTCAGGCGTGACGATATTTTCACTTTCTGGATGCTCATCGATTTCTGCAACGAGATATGGCGTAACAGCAGCATGTTTTTCCCAAAAATCGTTCTTGTCGATAATCATATCTTTAATGGCTCGTTTTTGGCTGAGAGGATCGAGTGTGAGTTCACTCCCAAAAAGGTCGATCATGTCAAACATTCTCTCTTTACATGCAAGAGTGCTTCTACCGTTTACTTTGATGGCACATGCACCGCAAATACCGTGTCTACAACTTCGTCTGTAAGAGAAACTGCCGTCATGATCCCATTTGATACGGTTGAGAATGTCAAGAACCACCTCTTCAGAGGTAACTTCCATCTCATACTCATCATAGTACGGCAGGTAATCCTCGTCGGCATTGAAACGAAATACGCTGAATTTTACTTTTTTAGTCTCTATAGTACTCATATGGTTTCCCTTTAGTATGTTCTTTCTTTGAGCTCATGCTTTCCAAGCGTGACCGGCATATAATCAAGTGTGATATTGCCCTCTTTGTCCATATAGGCCATAGTATGTTTGAGGAAGTTCTCATC